>DATCUA010000316.1:0-16530 GCA_036567645.1 Rectinemataceae bacterium
CTCGACTTCTGCTCGGCCCTCGCCGCCGCCGGCGCCGATTTCCTCACCATCCATCCCCGCACGGACAGCCAGAAGCTCAGGCGCAAGCCCCGCTGGGAGCTCATAGCCCGCCTCGCTGCGGACCTGAGCCTCCCCATAGTAGCCAATGGGGACATCCGATCCTCGGACGATGTATCAGCCTTGCTGAAAGAAGGCGCCAGTGCCGTCATGATCGGGAGGGAAGCCGCGAGAAAGCCCTGGGTTTTCTCCGTTCTCCACTCCGCAAGCGCCGGGAGCATCGACGCCCTTGCAGTCGGGATCCGCTTCCTCGAGCTTGCGGATACATTACTCCCCCCGCCCTGGAGGAAGCCGAGCTCGAGGCGCTTTTTCGAATACTATTGCGAGCAGTTCTCCTTCGCCCACCACGTGCGCTGCAGCCTCGCCTCTTCGTCGGATTCCCAGGCCGCCAAGGCCGTGCTCGCGGACTATTTCGCCCAGGTCCCTTCAGACAGGTTCATAGAAATCGGCCCTCGCAGTTGATCCAGTCACTGCGGATCCGTCCTTGCACTCTCGCGTTTTATATGTTACACTATGACAAAGTTAGTTATTATGTAATTTTTTACCCAGGAGGGTCTATGGCGCGGACTATACCCCAAATGTTCATTGAAGTAGCCAAATCCCAGCCCCAGGTACCCGCCTTGCTCTCCAAGGACTCGGGCGGGACATTCCAGCCCACGAGCTACGGGGAGCTCCTGGATACTGTGGAATTGTTCGCCAGCGGCCTCGCGTCCATAGGCGTAACCAGGGGCGACAAGGTGGGCTTGATCTCCGACAACCGCAAGGAGTGGATCACTGCCGATCTCGCCATCCTCGGCCTAGGAGCCGCAGATGTTCCACGAGGTTGCGACGCTACCACCAAAGAGATCGCCTACATCCTATCCTGGAGCGAGTGCCGTCTGACCATCCTGGAAAACGAGAAGCAGCTCGATAAGATCCTGGAACAAAAGGTAGAGATGCCCCTTTTAGAATCAGTCCTGCTTTTCGATCCCCTGACCGAACAGGCGAAAACCCTTGCCGAAGCCTCGGGGCTCGAGGTTTACGATTATGAGCGTGTCTTGTCTCTAGGAAAGAAAAACCTCATCCCGGGATTCTTCGGATCAGAAGCGGCGATGGGCGAAAAAGACGACCTGGCGACTATCATCTACACTTCAGGAACCACTGGCGACCCCAAGGGCGTGATGCTCAGCCATGGCAACTTCCTCCACCAGACGGACTACCTCCCTTCCCTCCTCTCGGTGAAATCAGGGGATCGCTTCCTCTCTGTCCTGCCCGTCTGGCACTCCTTCGAGCGCATCGTAGACTACGTCATCCTCAAAGCCGGGGGCACCATCGCCTACTCCAAGCCCATCGGCTCCATCCTGCTCGCCGACATGCAGGCTGTACAGCCTCAGTGGTTCCCCTCCGTCCCAAGGATCTGGGAGTCGGTGAAAGACGGGGTCTACAAGAGTATGAAGAGCGCCAAGCCCATCGTCCGTTCGCTTTTCCGCTTTTTCGTGGGCGTTGGGGAGAGTTTCGCATACTTCCGCAACCACCTCCTCGGCAGGATGCCCGAGTTCACCAAACGCTCCAGGATCCTCGAAATAGCTGTATCAATAATTCCTTTCATCCTCCTCTACCCAGTGTGGAAGCTGGGCGACATCCTCGTGTTCAAGAAGGTCAAGGCCAAGTTAGGCAAGAACTTTATCGCCGGCGTCTCGGGAGGAGGGGCTCTCCCCGGCTCCGTGGACAGGTTCTTCGACGCCATCGGCGTCCTCATCCTCGAGGGCTACGGCCTCACGGAGACAGCCCCGGTTCTCGGAATACGCCTGCGCAAGAAGCCCGTTCTCGGTACCGTAGGCCCGATCCACAGGGGAACCGAGATTCGGATCGTGGGAGAAAAGGGCGAGATCCTCCCCCCGGGCCGCAAGGGCGTCATACAGGTTCGCGGCCCCCAGGTGATGCAAGGCTATTACAAGCGCCCCGACCTCACCGCCCGCGTCATGACACCCGACGGCTGGCTCGATACTGGGGACCTCGGCATGCTCACCCTCCATGGCGAGATCAAGATCACCGGCAGGGCTAAAGACACCATCGTCCTGCGCGGCGGGGAGAATGTGGAGCCTGTCCCCATAGAGCAGAAGCTGGCCGAAAGCGCCTACATCCAGCAGGCAGTCGTCCTCGGCCAGGACGAAAAGTACCTGGCCGCCCTCATCGTGCCCCGCCAGGAAAACATCACATCCTGGGCGGAAGAGAACAATATCCCCTTCAACGACTACGAGAGCCTCTTGCTCCAGCCCGAGGTGAGGGAGCTCCTGGACTACGAGATTTCGGAGCTGGTGAGTTCCAAGAGTGGATTCAAGGCTTTCGAACGCATCTTCAAGTTCGAGATTCTGTCCGAGCCCTTCCAGCCAGGGCGAGAGCTCTCGGCCAAGCAAGAGCTCAAGCGCCATGCCATCAATGAAATATATAGGAAGAAGATAAAGGCTATGTTCTAGAGCGACGGAGCGAAGCGCCTCGAGCGCTATGGCTTCATTCCACTTCTATATCTCCTAGCACGCTCTTGACGTGGAGGCGTTTGGTCCCCTCGCCTATCTTATACGCGCACCTCCGCGGTCCCGCGCCGGCTGCCACTGTCGTGCCCGGAGAGGATATCTGCCCCGAAAGGGTCTCGGCCCTGAACTCCACATTCGCCTGCTCGAGCATGAGGTTGATGTCCCCAGAATAGGTTGCCGCTTCCCCCCCACCGAACACTCCGGCGAGATCGAGTTCTATGTCTCCGTCGTGAGAAATGAGGCGGATGCGCCCTTCCGGCTTGAGTGCCGCGATGTCTCCCTTGGTGGTCAGGGCTATCACGTTCCCCTTGATCCTGGAAGCCTGGATGTCTCCGCCCTGGGTTTCCACATGCAGGGAGCCGGAAAGTCGGGAGCACTTGACCGGACCGTCGATGGTATTCACCCTCGCCTGGCCGCAGTTGATGAGGGTCACCGAGCCCTGGACCGATGAGGCTTCCACTGACTTGGCTCCGTGGATATGGATTTGGCCGATTTCCGAGATGGCCAGGATATCGATGGGGCAGTCGCGGATGTCGATCTCTCCCTTGATTGTATGGACTTCCAGGTCTTTGATGCGAGCAGGGATGCGCATGGCGACACTCGCCATGTATACATCCCCTGGCGCTTCGTTGCCGAGGATGAGTATCGAATCGTGTCTCCGTACCGATGATTTCCATGCGAGGGTTGTGTCCGGATCCCCATGGAGCTCGTATTCGGCATGGATCAGGCTATCCGGAGATAGGTCTATCGTGATGCCGCCCTCTGGCATCCGCACGACCATGCGTTCAGCCGATCCCGGATCGATGCTCTCCTGAACGTATCGGATTTCGAGGTCGAGGGCCTCGCTTCGCATGCTAGCTCCTTACTCCAGGCCCGAGGGCCGACGATGTTCAATTTTACCATAGCAGGCCGATTTTGGCTACCGAAACCGGAGCGAGGAAATGAGGTCTTGATTTCATTTTTGGTTTATATTATAAACTGGTTTATGAAAAAGCAAGAAAACTCAGTGCCGATGGCGGAAGAAGAGAGGCTCGAGGAAATCGCCCAGACTCTCGAATCCCTCAGATCGGCTCTCAAGTCCAAATCTGGCATCCTGAGGCGCGTGGCCGAATCGAGGCTCTATTCCATCCTCGCCATGAGCTTCGGAATATCGATTGCTTTTTTCGGCATCCTGGCCCATTTCGCATCCCGCAGCCCATTGGCCGATCCCGGCCGCCTGGCGAAGGGAGCCCTGGCCTTCTTTCTCGTGTTCTTCGCCATAGGCGGAGGCGTGAAGATCTATTTTTCACGGAAACTCACCGAGTCGATCGATCCTGAGGGTTTTCGCGCTCTCCTCAGGGCGATCTATGGGGGAAGAGCCACTTCCTTGCTGCTTTCCGCGGGCATATCGATGGGCGCAGGAGCGGCCTTTCTCGCAAGCAAGGATCTCGCCGGCTATATCGTACCCCTCTTCGCCATATTCATCGCTATCGCCAGCCACGCGCTCGATCTCTTGATCGACCTCGTCGAGTATAAGATCCTCGCATGGTCGTGCTTCGTCCTCGGCCTGGGCTCCCTACCATTTGCAGAAAGCTATCCATGGCTCTGTTGCGCCGCCTCCTTCGGCCTCAGCTTCATGGCTTTCGGCATAGCCGGCCTAGCCCGCGCGGGGAAATGGGAGAAAAAAAGACCCAGCAGGCAGGGCGGCGGAGGCTCCGATTGACGATGCCCAAGAATCCCGAAACCCTCCCGGATCCGGACAGGATCATCCACGAGAGGGCGAGGCTCCGCATCCTCGTCTATCTCGCATCCGAGGGGCCTGGGGAATCGGGATTTACCGATATCAAGGCGAGCTTGGGCATGACTGCCGGAAATCTCTCGGCTCAGCTCGCCACCCTCGAAGCCGCCGGCTATGTGCGCCTGATGAAGGGATACTCGGGCAAGAAGCCTTACACAGGCGTGAGCCTGAGCCTCAAGGGCGAACGCGCCCTCGAGCGCTATCTGGACGAGATGGAACAGCTGTTGAAAACCTTGAAGGAATCGGCGAAGAGGAGGGGATGATGAGCATTCTTTCGCTTTCGGGCATCAGCAAGGTCTATTCGAAGGGCGAAATCGCCGTGCGCGCGCTCGATTCCGTAGACCTCGAAATAGAAAAAGCCGAGTTTTGCGCCATCGTGGGCCCCTCGGGTTCGGGCAAGACGAGCCTCCTCAACATCATTGGCTGCCTGGACACGCCTAGCTCGGGGATCGTCAGGTACCTGGGAAAGGAGTTGCGGCTCCTCGGTGAGCGCGAACTCTCGGCATACCGCAGGGAGCATGTCTCATTCATCTTCCAGTCATATAACCTGATACCCGTCCTCACCGTGGCTGAAAACGTTGAAATCCCCCTCGGCATCTCCGGAGCCATGCCGCGCAAGGCCATGCGCTCCAAGGTGATGGACATGCTCTCGGCCGTAGGAATAGCCGACAAGGCCGACCGGTACCCCAGGGAACTCTCGGGCGGGCAGGAACAGCGGGTAGCCATAGCCAGGGCTCTCGTAAAAGAACCTGTCCTCGTCCTGGCCGACGAGCCTACGGCCAACCTGGACTCCCGCACCGGCGAGGAAATCCTCGAGCTCATGAAACGGATCAATTCTACTCTTGGAACCACCTTCATCTTCTCCACCCACGACAAGATGATCATGGAAGAAGCCCTCCGGGTGGTGAGCCTGAGGGATGGTAAAATCGTCTCGGACGAGAGGAGGAGCGCATGAGGTCGATGCTCGCCTCCATCGCCCTGCGCAACATCCTGAGACATGGGAAGCGCAGCTTCATAACAGCCCTGGTCCTCACTGTGGGAATAGGCATGTTCATATTCGCCGACTCCATACTCGCCGGAATGGACAGGATGACCATAGACTCGATGATGAAATACGGCGAAGCCGCCCTCACTCTCATGAAGCCCGAATACCGGGAAAAGGAAAGGTCGATGCCCGTCGATCCCGGCATGGGCATAACCGATCCCCGCGCCCTTATCGAATCGGCGAGCAGTATAGCCCCCGATGTCCTGGGAGCGGCGCCGCGCACCCCCTTTCCGTCCTTCGCCTCCAACAGATTGGACTCCATTCCCGTGGTCGCCGTCGCTGTGGACCCCGAAGCCGACCCTTCCGTATTCGGCATCGCCTCCTCCGTGGTCAAAGGAAGCTGGTTAGGGGATTCGGCCAAAGTCCAGGCGCCCACGGCAGTCCTGGGATCGGGTCTGGCGGAGGATCTGGGCGTCGGCGTAGGTGACTGGTTCATCCTCTCCGCACGAACAACCCAGGACACGCTCAACGCTTTGGAGTTCCTGGTGTCGGGCATTATCCGGGTACCCGCTCAACAAGTGTCGGAGAGCGGGGTATACATACCTTACGCCTCGGCGCGTCGCCTCCTCGGCGAAGACCTGCCGGTCACCTCGGTAGCCCTTGCTTTCCCTCCCGCCCCAAACCTCGATGCCGAGTTTTCGCGATCTACGAACGCGGCGAAGAAAGCGGCAGAACTCCATCCAGGCATCGCCGCCGTCTCCCTTCAGGAAAGGGCGGCCGACTATATGGCCATGCGGAAGATGAAAGCGAAGTATTCTTCGCTGATAATCCTCGTCGTCCTTCTCATAGCGGGCGTCGGGATCGTCAACACCATCCTGATGAGCGTCTATTCGAGGGTGAAAGAGATAGGCGTACTCAAGGCATATGGCATGAGGACCTCGAGCATACGCAGGCTCTTCTCCCTTGAAGGCCTCTTCTTGGGATTAGCGGGCAGCCTCGGAGGCCTAGTCTTCGGAGCCCTCTGCATCTGGGCTTCCATCGCCTGGGGAATCCGCTTCGACAAGCTTTTAGGGGGATTGGACATGGGTTCGATTCCCCTCGGGGGGGTGCTCAGGGGCGAGTGGAATCCCAGGGTGATGATCCAGGGCCTGGCGTTCGGCACCCTCGCGTCCTGGCTCTCGGCCGCCATACCCGCGGCCAGGGCGGGCAGGCTCGAGGCGACCGAAGCCTTGCGCTTTAGCTGAGGAGGAGGCACCCATGGATCTTTTCCCGTTCGCCTTGAGGAATCTCGCTCGCAATAGAAGGCGCAGTCTCCTCGCCGCCCTCTCGGTGGCCCTCTCCATCCTCATGGTCGTCGTCCTGCGCGGCTTCGCCGATGGCTTCACCGATTCCCTTGTTCGGAACTACATCAAGAACGAGACCGGCCATATCAACATCGCCACGGCCGAATATAGGGACAGGGCTCGATTCATGCCCGTGGACGCGATCATAGAAGATTCGGAGGGACTCGTCTCCAGAATATCCGAAACTCTCCGATCCGAGATCCCAGGCGCCATTGTGGCCGAGCGCTTCCGGTTCGGAGCCCTTCTCTCCTCCGATTCTGGAACCAAAGAAGCCCTCATCTTAGCCGGAACGACAGAAACCGAAAGCAAGCTCCTCATGCTCGATTCGCGCATTCTTCCCGGCGGTAGACCGATCGGAGGCCCCGGGGAAACCATCATGGGCTCCTCCCTCGCCGGGGATCTCGGGCTTCGTCCGGGAGACAGGCTCAAGATCGTAACCCAGAAATCCGACGGCGGCCTCGGCTTCAAGAGCTTTTCCATCGTTGGGCTCTTCGGAACGGGCGTCAATTCGCTCGATGGGCTCGTCGTGCAGATAGGCTTGGATGATGCCAGGGAACTCCTGGGCGCCGAGGGATGCGCCCAGCAGGTATCCGTCGTCCTCCCCAGACGATCCGCTCTCCACCCCGCCCTGGAATCCATACGAAAAGCCCTCGGCGCTCAGGGCGCGGCTGGCCAGGAGCTGAGCATCCTCCCCTGGACTGCAATAGGAGAATATCCTGCGATGATCAGGCTGATGGAAGTCGTATACTATTGGGTATATATCTTCGTTGCCGTCCTCGGCGCCTTCATCATAGCCAACGTGATGACCATGGCCACCCTCGAGCGCAAGCGGGAGATAGGCATACTCATGGCGATGGGCATGCCAAAAAAGCGAATCGCCTCCATTTTCCTCCTCGAGGGCAGCCTCCTGGGCTTTTTCGGCTCGGCGGTAGGTGCAAGCCTGGGGCTGGCAATCAATCTCGTCCTATCCAGGAAGGGCCTCGACATGACCGGCGCCATGGCCGGGTTCTCCTGGCCCCTGGACAACGTCATCTATCCGGCCAAGGGCATGGACGCCCTGGCCCTAGGAATACTCATCGGGACCCTGGTCTCCGCGGCGGTGGCCTTTTTCCCCGCGAAGAAGGCGGCGGCCATGGCGCCGGTGGAAGCGATACGGGGGCAATCATGAAACGCTGTCCGAGCATCTTTCGAACCGCGCCCTGCCAGGCGACATTTCTCGCCGCCGTTTTCATCCTTCTCGTCTCGGGCCTGCCCTGGGTTTCCGCCCAAGGCTCCGACCCGGAAGCCCTCTCCATACTCGCCAGAGTGGACGCCAACCAGAGCTTCAAGACCATCTACTACGAAGGGAGCATGGAGATTCGCTCCGGCTCCCGGATCAAGGTGAAAACCATGAAGGCTTGGGCCTCGGGAAAGGAGAAGGCCTTCATCGAGTTCACCAATCCCGAAGACCGGGGCGTGCGCTTCCTCAAGCTCGACAAGAGCCTCTGGATGTACTTCCCCAAGGAAAAAGACACGGTGAAGATAAGCGGAGCCCTCCTCAGGCAGGGTCTCATGGGTTCGGATCTCTCATACGAGGACGCCATGGAATCGGATTCCCTCCTTTCGGACTACTCGGCCCGGAAGCTGGGCCAGGAAGACCTCGAGGGCAGAAAGACGGTCGTCCTCGAGCTAGAAGCCAAGGACGACACCGCTTCATACGCAAAGCGCAAGCTCTGGATCGATCCCGAGCGCTGGGTCGTGCTCAAATCCGAGCTCTATGCCCGATCCGGCCTTCTTCTGAAAACCTCCCGCACCCTCGAAGTGCGCCTTGTCGGCTCGAGGCACTTCCCGGCCACGGTGGTACTCTCCGACGCCTTGCGCAAGGATTCGCGCACCCTCGTGTCCATGAGCTCGATAATCCTGGACAAGCCGATAGAGCCGTCAAGGTTCAGCCTACAGTCCCTTACCCGATAGGGAAGCGGAGAAACGCATGAACTGCCGGCTTTGCGGCCTCGTCGCCGCCTCGATCCTCCTCCTTTCGCAGCTTCAGGGGCAGGAGAGCCAGGTTGGCGCAGATGAAGGAGCCATCGCCTGTACCGCCGAGGTGACCGCTTCGGTAACGGGCATTCATCTGCCGACAACCGGCCAGAGCCTGGGTTCGGCAGTAGAACTGAACCTCGGTCTCGAGGGAGGCTCCTCAGCCCATATCCGGGCTTCTATCCGCGCGGCCATTTTCCAGGGGGCCGCCGTCCTCCCCCTCTGGACATCCCTCGGAGCCTCGGCGTCGGGGAGCATCGGCATCTTCACCGCCCCGGCCTTCGATCCGGCGACACCTGCCCCTGACTGGCTAGCCCTCCTCTCCTTGGATGAACTCGGCTTGAGCTGGTCGGGCGGGGCGCTCGAAGCCGAGGCAGGCCTCGGATTCGCCAACTGGGGCCTCGGAAAGGCCTTCAGCCCGGCCGACTTCTTCTCCGAGATCGACTCCTCATCGGCGCTTCCCAGACGCAAATCAGCCCTTATAGGAAGGATCTCCTGGTTCCCGAGCCAGCTCTGGCGCATCGATATAGTAGGAAGCCCAATGGCAGCCCCGAGCATAGGGGGAGGCCGGGGTTCCCTGCTTGCGGCAAGAGCCTATGGCCTCGTCAGCGAATCCCTTCTCCTAGCCGCCAGCCTCGGATGGAAAGATCCGACCGACTCGTCTCCCCAAATCATAGGAGCCCTCGAAGCGAGCATCGATGCGGGCTGGCTGACACCCTACGCCGAGCTCGCCGCATCCTCTCCCCTCGACGGGGCTCTGAACCGGGATATCGGATGGAAGCTCCTCGCAGGGCTTTCTGCGGCTTTCCCGGGGGCGGCTTTCGCGGCTGAATACCTCTTCTCTCCCGAAACCGAGAAAATCCACGCAGTCTTCGGCTCCGCAGCACTCAAGCTCGACGAGTGGAACTCAGTCTCCGCATCGGCCATCTTCGCCCCAGGTTCCGGCTCAGGTACGGCTTCGCTCGGACTCGATTCGGAATCCCTCCCCGGCCTCAGGCTCGGCATCTCGGGCAGTGCGTCCCGAAGCCTCCTCGGCTCGTGGAGTTTCAACCTCATCGTCTCGGTTCGATCCAGGATCTAGGACTCCCCGGCTCAGCCGGTTCCGAAGCCTCCCCGGGGCTCCCTTCTTCAGCCCCCAGATGACGCTCTCGGCGCTCTGGCATATCGAGGCCCCTTTATGGCATACTTTCCCTCCATCCCGAGGAGGGCTTTCGTGTACAAGAATGTGGATCCCAAGGTCAACTTTCCCCGTCTTGAAGAAGAGATCGTCCGTTTCTGGGCTGAGCACGACACCTTCAGGAAATCGGTAGAGCAGCGGAAGGACGGACCCGAGTTCGTCTTCTACGATGGCCCTCCATTCGCTACCGGCTTGCCGCATTTCGGCCATTTCGTGCCCGGAACCATAAAGGACATCGTTCCCCGGTACAAGACCATGCGGGGCTACCATGTCGAACGCCGCTTCGGCTGGGACTGCCACGGGCTCCCCGTGGAAAATCTCATCGAGAAGGATCTCGGACTCAACTCCAAGACAGACATAGAGAAATTCGGCGTGGCCAGGTTCAACGAGGCTTGCCGCTCATCTGTGCTCAGATACGTCAAGGAATGGAGGACGATCGTCACCCGTCTGGGCCGCTGGGTCGACTTCGACCACGACTACAAGACCATGGATCCCGACTACATGGAGACCATCTGGTGGATCATGAAGCGCCTCTGGGAAAAGGGCCTGGTCTACGAGGGGCACTACATCCTCCCCTACTGCCCGCGCTGTTCCACAGTCCTATCAACCCACGAGATATCCCTTGGCGGCTACAAGGACGTGCACGACCCCGCCATAACCATACGGTTCAAGATCGAGTCGGCGCCTTCGGCCCTGGAAAACCTCGCCGACGGATCCAGCTACCTCGTGGCCTGGACCACCACGCCCTGGACCCTGCCATCCAATCTCGCCCTGGCCCTGGGCCCCGATATCGACTACGTCTGCGTTGCCGACGGTTTGGAGCGCTACATACTCGCGGAATCGAGGCTCTCGGCCTATTACAAGGAACCTGCCGCACTCTCCATCGTCTGGAAGAAAAAGGGCTCAGAACTGGCCGGCATCCGATACGAGCCTCTCTTTCCCTATTTCGCCGATTACGCCGAAAAGGGCGCCTTCGTAACCGTGACAGGGAGTCACGTCACCACCGAGGACGGCACGGGCATCGTCCACACCGCGCCCGGCTTCGGCGAGGACGACTACCAGGTCCTGAAGGGCACGGGCATACCCACGGCCTGCCCCGTGGACGCCGAATGCAAGTTCACCCCGGAGGTCTCTGACTACGCAGGCCGCTTCGTCAAAGACTGCGACAAGGATATCATGGAGCGGCTCAAATCCGAGGGAAAGCTCGTCAAGCGCGAGCAGATCCTCCACGCCTACCCCCACTGCTGGCGATGCTCCAGCCCCCTCATCTACCGGGCCGTAGGATCCTGGTTCGTCAAGATAGACCCGATAAAGCCCCACATGGTAGGCTGCAACCAGAAAGTGACCTGGGTGCCCCAGCATATCAGGGACGGAAGGTTCGGTAAGTGGCTGGAAGGCGCGAGGGACTGGGCCATCAGCCGCAACCGCTACTGGGGCAACCCCTTGCCCATCTGGAAATGCGAAAGCTGCGGAGCCGCTGACTGCATCGGTTCGCGCGCCGAGCTCAAGGAAAAATCCGGCTTGGAAATCCACGATCTCCACAAGCACTTCGTCGACGAAGTCACCTACCCATGCTCCTGCGGCGGCGTAAAACGCCGCATCCCCGAGGTCTTGGACTGCTGGTTCGAATCGGGCGCCATGCCCTACGCCCAGGTCCACTACCCCTTCGAGAACAAGGAAAAGTTCGAAGCGCATTTTCCAGCCGACTTCATCAACGAGGGCCTGGACCAGACCCGTGGATGGTTCTATTCCCTCACCGTCCTCGCCGCCGCCCTTTTCGAGAGCCAGGCGTACGACGCCTGCATCTGCTCCGGCCTCGTTCTCGCCGAGGACGGGAAGAAAATGTCGAAGTCCCTGCGCAACTACACCGACCCCGTGCAGGTTGTAGACAAGTTCGGCGCCGACGCCTTGCGCCTCTTCCTCATGAACTCCGCCGTCACCCGGGCCGAGGATCTCTGCTACTCCGACGATGGAGTGCGCGAAGTCCTCAAGAGCATCCTGCTCCCCCTCTGGAACGCCTACGGATTCTTCGTGACCTACGCCAACATAGACTCAGCCACGCCTTCCGACTCCCAGCCGAAGACTCAAGAGAATATCCTGGATCGTTGGGCCCTCTCAGTCTGCGAAAAGATGGTCAAGGAATCTACGGCCGCACTCGAAGCCTACGACATGCAGGGAGCCATTGTCCCCTTCGTCGAATTCATCGACAGCCTGAACAACTGGTATATACGCCGCTCGCGCAGGCGGTTCTGGAAGTCTGAAAACGATTCCGACAAGGCCCAAGCCTACAACACGCTCTACAGGCTCTTGCGCAGGCTCATCCTCGTCGCTGCTCCCTTCATGCCCTTCACCACGGAAGCTGTGTGGAGGAACCTGCGAAGGGAAGGGGATCCCGAATCCATCCATCTCTGCGACTGGCCCGAGTACGATGAAGCCTTCCGCGACGAGAAGCTCGAGGCCGAGATGGAGTCGGTGCGCCATGCCGTCTCCATGGGCAGGGCCCTGAGGGTCGCCAACGATCTCAAGATACGCCAGCCCCTGGCTTCGGTACTCATAGTCACCAGGAGAGAGGACGAGAGGGCTGTGCTTTCGAGCATGGATGAGATACTAAAGGAAGAGCTCAACGTAAAGGCCATACTCTTCAGGAAAGACGAGGAAGATCTCGTTGAGTATTCGGCCAAGGCCAATTTCCGCGTTCTGGGCAAGATCCTCGGCAAGGACATGAAGGAAGCTGCGGCTTTGATTGAAAAGCTCGAGCCCTCGGCCATCGCCTCGATAGTCTCTGGAGGGAAAGCCGAGATCACTGTAGGCGGGAAGAAGGTCCAGCTGGATTCCGATTCGGTAGAGGTGCGCAGGACGGAGAAGCCGGGCCTAAAAGTGCTCAACGAGGGGAGCCTCACTCTCGCCCTCGACACCACGGTGACTCCCGAACTCTTAGCCGAGGGCTATGCTCGGGATCTCGTGCGCGGAGTCCAGAATCTGCGCAAGGAATCCGGCCTGGACGTCACGGATCACATCGAGCTCGTCCTGGGCGGGGATCCCGAGCTCAAGCGGGCGCTGGATACATTCGGCGCCTTCATCGCAGGCGAAACCCTGGCCGATTCCCTTGAATGGACGGACTTCCCCCCCGAGGGCGCAAGCCAGGTGGAAGCGGGCGAAAGTTCGTGGAAGGTGAGTCTGAGGAAACTGTAGAGCCCTTATTTTCAACCCCGAGCTCAAAGGCGCCGAGGCCCGGATGCGGGCTATCGGGCCTCGGCGCCCGCGCTGGGGCATGGGTCTCTGAGGAAGGGGGCCAGCCTATTCCAGGGGAGGACGAGGAGTATCTCCCCGAGGGCCGCCGGCCCCAGCTCATAGGTGTTGTAATGGAATCCCGCCCCGCTCCTGCAGGCGAAAAACGCTGAGGAAGGACGCAGTTCCTCGTCGAAAAAGCCCAATTCCCGAAGGCTCGGGCTTGCGGCTCCGGCGCTGGATCCAGTTCCGCCCTCTGCATCGGCCCTTTCGGCAGTTTCGTCGGGCACCAATCCGAAGATGCGCAGAGCTTCTTCCCGCAGGAGAGGAGCCACGGCTTTTTCCCAGCCTTCGACGAAGACATCCTCTGCCCGCAGGGGCTTCAGCGCACCGCTCCCAGCCTCCTCGCCTTGCGCCGAGGCCGTCATCGCTACCGTCGATCTTTCATGGGCAGAACCCAGTTCCCTCATGCGGGTGCCGAGTATGGAGACATATCCCTTTTCCAACGAGACCAGAGTCTGCCGCTCGCCGAGTCTCTCCCCTCTGCCTCTCGCTTCGGCCTGGCTGAACAGCCGGGATGCGTATTCCCGCGGGCTCGCCCCCCTCCTCAGCCATCTGTCCCAGATGCCGCCAGCCGCCCGGCCCGGATCGACCATGAGGGCTGCCGAGTATCTTTCCCCTGGCCCAGCCCGATAGCCCCAAAGCCCAGGCAGGGTTCTCCCTGCGGATTCCGTGCGCTCCATGCTCAGCGAAGCCACCGCCTCGCCTGCGAACTCCAGATCGAGAACGCTTCCTCGGCCGGCAAGTCTCAAGCTCAAGGCGGAGCCTCGAGTCGCCAAACGGGGTGCGCTCGGAGGAATGCCGGCCAGAACTCGTCCTTTGTAGACATCTTTTCCGATGGCCGTGGCTTCGATGAGGCAATAGACCTTGCGCTCGGGCCATTCCAGGAAGCCCCAGGCATCCTTCTCCCAGCGATGGAGTATGAAGCTCGGGCCTCCGCCATCCATATCCCCGTATATGGCGATCGTGCCCGCTGAAGCGATCGGGCTTTCCGCCCTTCCTTCGCAGGAGAACAGGAACACAGAGAAGACGAGGAATAAGAAGCTGAGGCCAATCCACCCCAATACGCCTGTCCCGATCGCCCGCGTGGAAAGAAAGCCCTTACCAGTCTTGGACAATTCCGTGCAATGAGTCCTTTGCCTCGTGTCGTCTATCGCGTACTTCAAGGGTGCCTATCCAGTTCGGTTTTCTTTTTTCCGCCTCGGGAGTGCTGTACCCGTGCTCATTTCATGGTATAGTATACATGGATGCTTCGTGGCCGATAGCGGCTCCGCGGCTCGTGAGAAGTCTCTCCCCCTAAGCGGGTTTACGTCCACCTTCGCTCTGGACGGCCTGCCGAATGGGGTTTATCATTGCATGAATAATCTTTTAGGAGGGTGTCATGTTCAAGAGCAAGAAACCATTCTTGGCCTTGCTGGCGATTTTGGCCTTGGTCCTAGCGGCCTGCAATACATCCCCGTCCCCCGGACCCACAACGACGACGACGGTCGCAGGGGCGGCATCGGAGACCCCGGGAACACCGGGCACGCCAGGGACGGGCACGCAGACAAGCACTGGCCAGCAGCCCGCCGGCGAGACGCCCCCCACTGTGACTCAAACGCCAAAGCCCAGCGTCAGCGAATCGGAGATGACCAACCTCTTCGCCCGCGGCGAGGAACTCAAAGCCGAAGCCGACGCATTGGCGCTCAAGGAACTCGATGCCGAAGCCTACGGCTCCGCAGACACCCAGTTCGCCGCGGCCAAGACCCGCTACGCAACCGCCATGAGCTCGGGCTACGACGGGGTCAAGGCCGCCGAGATCAAGCCGGACCTCGCCGCATCCGTCTCTGCCTGGGAAAACCTCATTCAGGCTAAGGGCCCGGAACGCGTGGAATTGATCAAAGACGCCTCGGACGAGCTGCGTTTTTCCGCCATGAAGGCAGAGGCCGGGGAACTGGCCGCTGAGCGCTTTGCGAAGGCCGAAGAAACGCGGGCCGAAGCGGGCGTGAAATACGAGGAAAAGGACTATGTAGCCGCCGCCGAGGGCTACCGGAAGGCAGGCGAGCTCTACGAACTCTCGGAGAAGAAGGCGACAGCGAACAAGTTACGGCAGGAGATCTTCTCCAACGGGTACGCCAAGTACTCGGAATCCTTCTTCCAGATGGGGGAGGATCAGTACGAACGGGAAGAGGTTATCTGGGCATACCAGGGGCCGATAGAGGAAGGGAAGAAATCGCTCGACAGGGCGAACGAGTACTACGGCTTCGTGGCGAAGGCTGGCGCTGAGTACAAGTCCTTCGAAGGGAAGGACAAGGCGCAAGCGGCTCGGGAAGCCGCGCTCGCCGAGAAAGCGGATCTGAACGCCTCCGAGAGCTTCGCATCGGCGGAGGACATCATGGCTGAAGCCCTGGCGAACCAGGGCAAGGGGAGCTACGAGAGCGCGTATCTGTGGTTCATGGACGCTTCGGGGGCCTACGGTGCGGCCCTGGACGAGAGTCTGGAACGGAAGGGCGAGGCGGAGGCCGCGATCGAGAGGGCCGAGGCAGCCGTGGGCGAGAGCGCGAAGAAGGCCGAGGCTGTCGATCTGGGGGACAACGTCTACCTCGAGGAGGCGAAGGCCTCCCTGGGCAAGGCCAAGGACCAGTACGAAGAAAAGGCCTATATCGATTCCGCTGTCAACGCCAACGAGGCTCTAAACTTCGCGACAATGTCCGACAACAAGGTCGCTGACGAGCTAGCCGCCAGGCAGAAGGCGGCCGAAGAGGAAGCCAAGCGCATCGAAGCGGAGAAGGCGGCGGCCGATCCGGCGATGGCCGACGCCCGCACCAGGATGGCCTGGGCCGAGAACAACGAGATAAAGAAGGACTATCCTGCAGAGTACAAGCAGGCCTCCACCTCGATGCAGGCCGCCGACCTCGCCTACGCCAACGGCCGCTACGTTCCCGCCAAGGGCCTGGCCGAAGACGTGTCGGCAACCCTCTCAGACGGCTTCCAGGCCAAGGTCCTTGCCGACAGGAAGGCCATAGAGGAAGCGGCCGCGAAGAAGGCGGCGGAGAAGGCCGAGGCCGAAACGGCCATGGAAGACGCGCAGGCGCGGATGGCCTGGGCGAACGAGAACAAGATAGTCGAAGACTATGCATCCGAATACCAGACCGCGTCCGGGGCGATGAAGGAATCGTTCAACGCCTATGGCAAGGAGTCCTACCCACTGGCTACCGAAAAGGCCAAGGTGGTTTCCTCCACTCTCTCCGACGATTTCAAGGCGAAGGTAGAGGCCGAGCGAAAGGCTGCGGCCGACGAGGCGGCGCGCATCGAAGCGGAGAAGGCGGCGGCCGATCCGGCGATGGCCGACGCCCGCACCAGGATGGCCTGGGCCGAGAACAACGAGATAAAGA
>DATCUA010000317.1:0-2693 GCA_036567645.1 Rectinemataceae bacterium
TTGCGCCCTGGAAGCTCGACGCCATCCTGCGCTACCTCATGTTCTGGAAGTTCCCCCAGGAAGGCTGGATAGTCGCCGCGAGCGACAACGCCTGGATAGCCGCTGGCCGCTTCAAGGCGGGCCTGGGCGACGGCCACCTCACCAACACCTTCCTCAACTCCCAAGCCGAGTACTACGACCAGGTCCAGGGAGCCATCGGCAACGAGAACTTCCGCTTCACATCCCTCGTAGGAACCTCGGCCACCCACCTCAACCAAGCCGAGGCAAAAATCCAATACCGGCCGCGGGACACCTACAACGCTGCCTACAACAGCGTCGATCCCTGGGACCCGATCAACGACCACGACCTCACCAGCGTCATCGAATCGGTCAAGATGTTCGCCTACCACCAGATCGAGGCGCGCTTCTGGGACAGGTTCCGCTTCGGCATAGCCGAGATGAACATGATAGGCGGCAAGATACCCGGCCTCATCGACATCCTCCCCGGCACCTTCTACCACAACGCCTATTCGGCCGGCTTCACCAACGTGATGATGAGCCTCAGCGCCGCCCTCGTCCCCCTGGACGGACTCCAGCTCTTCGGCGAGTTCACCGTGGACGACTTCCTCGTGGGCGACGAGGCCGGCAGCGGGGGAAAGCCCTCCCAGTTCGCTTGGCAGGCGGGCGGTCGGTACTCGTTCCGTGGACCCGAAGGCCTCATCTTCACGGCAGGCGGGGAGTACAGCTTCGCCAACGAGTGGGTGTACTGCCGCTGGCAGCCCTACCTCACCATGTACAACCGCCACATCCAGGGCCCCAGCTGGGCCACCGACTGGCCCCTCGGTTTCGCCTACGGACCCGACGCCAAGCACCTCGGCCTCTACCTCAACGCAAGCCTTCCCACGGGCGCCAATCTGGAATTCGGCTACGAATACCTCATCAAGGGCCCCATCTACATGGGCATGATGGACGCCGACGGCGACCCCATCTACTACGACTACGACACGAGGACGGACAACACCAAGGACACATCCCTCGCCGCTATCCGAGCCCTTCCCGACCAGCTGAGCCACAAGATTTCCCTCAAGGGAGAATGGCCTCTCGGCAAGGGCTTCGAGGCCAATATCGTCCTCGAGTACTGGATCCACTCCAATTATCGCAACGTGGCGGGGGATTCCCGGCAGTTCTTCCTGTATTCGGCGGGCTTGGGTTGGAAATTCTGAACTCGCGACCCGATTGAGGGTGCGGCTTCCGCGATACGCTCGACGGCCGCAATATGGGTCGGGCGCGCGGCAAGGCGAGGCAGGCGCCGCCTAGAGAGAGATGGATACCCCCGCCGTCGCTTGGAAGTCGAACTCGAATCCCCCCCTCGAGCCTGTGGATTTCGTGTAGGTTCCCCTGCCTACCCAGCCGAGCTCCAGCCAGAACCGGGGCTTGATCCAGGCTGTCACCTTGGGTAGCTCGCCTTCGACAAGGAGGCTGGCAGCCAGCATCTCGTCCACGACTCCTCCCGAAGGCGTCGTGCCCTCGTAGTCGGCGAAACCCGCGTTGACCCCGTCCTTGTTGTGCGAGAGGTAGAAGTCCATCTCCCCGTGCCGCATGCCGAAGAGCCTCACAGAAGCCTTGCCAAGCCCGGGGACTCTATAGGCCCCATCCCATTGGAGGATGATGGCGTCGCCCCCGTACTGGTATCCCAGGTAGTCCAGGTTGACTATGAATCCCGCATATCCGTAGTTCGGGCTCGTGGGATCACCGTTCGTGTAGTATTTCCTGTAGGCTATGAAGTCCAAGCCATCCCTTCGGTAGAGAAGGGGGCTGGTCAAGGCGAACTCGAGCGAACTCGTCACCAGTCCGGCTCCCGCCGCGCCCGCGTACTCCAGGCCGGCGAGCCAGCCTGTGGCGTCCGCCTGGATCGAGCTCTCCGTCGGCGCCCTGCCCTGATCCATCACCCCCTGGGCGTAGAGCTTCCATCCGCGGGCGAAATTCCAGTCCAGCTCCGCGTGGGCTATGGCGTTGAACATGTTCCTCTTGTTCAGGTTGTGGTAGATGAAGGCCGGATTGAGGTATTTCAGGTCGAACACGTCGTTCTGGTAGAGTATGTTCTCCGAGATCGCGAAGCTGATCCGCTTGAGAATCCGGAATTCCAGCCTGTGCGCGAAGAGGGTCCGGAACTTTTCCTCGGCCACTTCTCCCTGCGCAGGACTGGATTCCAGGAACACCAAAAGCCACTCGTACTTGAAATTGTCGGAAAAAGCCGAAAGCCGGGCGAAATCCTGGTAGTCCGAGTGGTCGTCCACGACGAAATTGCCCGAGTGCCCGTTGCCCCAGCGCAACCGATCCCTCGCCAGGGACAGGTTCCAGTTCGGTCCCCCTATGGAAGCCACAGCCCTTTTGGGCCACTGGTAGTCGAAGTCCCTCGGCTCGAGGAGGATATTGGTCAGGAAGGGCGCGGAGTAGATGGCCGAATGCCAGGCGAGCACGGCCGACGTGTCGCCCGGCCCGATGATGGCCCCTATTCCCCCGGGATAGCGCGCAAGGGCGTAGAAGAGGTCATCGGCTAAATTGAAACGGTTGCGCCCGTACTGCATGTCGCAGTAGAGATAGAGGAAATCTTTGAGGGAAAAATCAAGGGAAATCCTGGCCAAGGGCTTGCGGCTCTCGAAGCCCCGCACCCAGTCCGATTCCAGATCGAAGGCTTGGTTCGAGTGAGCGTA
>DATCUA010000318.1:0-11094 GCA_036567645.1 Rectinemataceae bacterium
GACGGGGATGCGCGCCTCGGCCTGGTATCCATGGGCTCGGCGGCTGGGCTCGGCGCGAGCGGTTCTCGCCCCGCTCCGGCGAACGAGGCGGTTCGGGTCTCTCGCCAGAGCCCGCCCGTAAGCTTCCTTCTTGGCAAGGATTCGGTGCGGGCGTATGCCTACGCCGAGGGAGGCTCTTTCAATCGAGGCGAGATCATCGCCCGAATCGCCCTCGTGCCGGCACGAGACGGCTTTTCGCTCAAGGACGCCTTCGCCAGGCTGTTCTCAGGCGCCCGGCCCGGGCTTTCTGCCCTCTTCGCCTCTACCTCACGGCCTCGGCTCGGCGGCTATGAAACCTGGTACAGCCATTATCTCGGCATAGACGAATCCGTTGTCGCCGCGGATCTGGGCGCCTGCTCCTCAGGATCCGGGCTCATCTCCGCTCTCTTTCCCCGCGATGAAGGCCGGACGATATTCCAGATAGACGACGGCTGGGAACGTACCGTGGGCGACTGGCGGCCCGATCCATCCAAGTTCCCCGGAGGCATGAAAGCCCAGGCAGATGCCATACGCGAGGCTGGCTTTGTGCCCGGCCTCTGGTTCGCCCCCTTCCTCCTCATGCCAGGGTGCCCCCTCGCCGAGGAAAAGCCGGGCTGGATCCTCAAGGACGATGAGGGGAAGCCCGTGATCGCAGGCTGGAATCCCGGCTGGGGCGGGGATGTCTGGTGCCTGGATCTGTCCCTTCCAGAGGTGGAGGAACATATCCTCGGTTTCCTCGGGACTGCCTGCGATGATTGGGGCTTTTCATACCTCAAGCTCGATTTCCTGTACGCCGGCCTCTTGCGCGGAAAGAGGGCGGGGCGGCCGGGGGGCGCCTGGGAGCACTATTCCCGCATCATCTCGGCTATAGCGCTCGGGAATCCGGGTGTCCAGATCCTCTCCTGCGGGGCTCCGATAGAGGCCACGGCCCCCTACGCCCCTCTCATGCGGGTGGGCGCCGACACGAGGGAGCACTGGGACTGGCCCATCCTCAGGGCTATCGGTCACCAGGGCAGACCCTCTGCCATGGTGAATCTCCAGCACAGCATAGGGAGGGCGATTCTGGATGGAAGCGTCCTCTACTCCGATCCGGATGTTGTCTTCCTTGGCGGAGGGGGCGAAAAGGCCAGGAAATCGAGCCTGGGAGAAAAGGAAAAGTACCTGATCGCCTTGGTCGCGTGGATGTTCGGCTCGCAGATCATGAGCTCGGATATGCCCTCGGCCAAGCCCGGGCAAGCCTCTGGCGCCGCTTCGGATCCAAAGCCTATCGACCTGGAGAAGGGCATCCTGGACTACTGCCGCAGGATGGGCGAAGGCGATTTCTGGGTAGAGCGCCTGTATCCCGCGTCGAGCGGGTTGTACGGGTTCAGGTCGAGGGATGGGCGCATCTACGGGGCAGTGAATCTGTCCTCGCGAACCCGCGTATTCGCTTTTCCCGCCCCCGGCTCGGCCGAAGCGCCCAAGGAGGAATCCTGCGTCATCCCTGGCCGCTCCATCCTCGTCTTCGGCTTGCCCGAGAAGGCCTGACTCCCTATACTGCGAGGCGTCATGCGCAAAACCATCTATGTCATAGGCCACAGGAACCCGGACACCGATTCGGTAGTCGCGGCCTCGGCCTACGCCGAGCTCAAGCGCGCCCAGGGAATGCCCGAGGCCCAGGCGGCCAGGGCAGGCGCCGTGAACCCCCAGACCGAATACATATTCCACCGCTTCGGCGTACCTCTGCCCGAATTCGTGCCCGATCTGATACCAAAGGTGGAATACTACCTGGGAGAACCGCCCATCTGCGTCAAGGAAAACCTTCCACTCTGGGAAGCCCTTTCACTCATGGAGCGCACCAACAGCCTCGTCCTGCCCATCGTGGACGAGAAAGGCGTGTACAAGGCCCTTCTCCATTATTCCGCCTTCGCCCAGAACATCCTCACCAAGATCAATCCGCGCAAGAAAGCCGTCATCCCCACATCCATCCGTCACCTTGTGGAGACTATCAAGGCCCAGCCCGTCGTGGTCTTCGACGAGGAAACCGTGTTCAACGGAAGAATGGTGGTGGTTTCGCTGAGCACGCAGAGCTTCGTCGACTACATCCACGCCGAGCCCGCGGGCAACAAGATCGTCCTCGTGGGAGACAGGGAGGAAGCTCAGCGCCTCGCCGTGGAAGCCGGGGCCAGGGTTATCGTGATCACCAACGGCATTCTCCCCAGCAAGGAGATCAAGGATCTGGCCGAGCGGAAGGGGGTGTCCATCCTCTCTTCGCCCTACGACACCTCTTCCACGTCCCTCCTCGTGCTCTATTCTTCGCCAGTGATCACCATGGCGGATGCAGGCGTCTCGCCCCTGCGCCTCAGGGATTGGGTAAAGACGGCCAAGCACGCTCTGGCCAAGTCAGCTTCCAGGACAGTCCCCGTCGTAGACGACGAAGGCAAGGTCCTGGGTTTGTTCGCCGAGGGCGATCTCATCAAAGACGCCAACCTCGAGCTCATCATGGTGGACCATAACGAGTTTTCGCAGGCCGTGGAGGGCATAGAGCATTACCGAATCCTCGAAGTGATAGACCATCATCGTCTCGGCTCGTTCCAGACGCTCTATCCCATCACCTTCATCAACAAGGTAGTCGGATCCACATCCACCATCGTGGCTACCATGTTCAGGGAATCCAAAACGCCGTTGAGCAGGAAAACGGCCTCCATTCTCCTGTGCGGCATCCTTTCGGACACCCTCGTGCTCAATTCGGCCACGACCACCGATGTGGACAGGGAGACTGCCGACTACCTCGCTTCCATTACGGATCTATCCATTCAGGATATCGGCAGGGACATCATGAGCTCCGCTTCCGAGGCCGCGGGATTGCCCATCGATAAAATGGTGCGAGTGGATAGGAAGGAGTACGAATCCTCGGGCAAGCGCCTTTCCGTGAGCCAGATCGAACTCACGAGCGCCGACGAGATCATGAAGCGTCAAGACGAAATCCTCGAGGGCCTCGCATCCTTGAGGGCAGAGACCGGAACCTACGTGGCCGCCCTCATGGCAACCGACATCACGCGGCTCGAAAGCGTCCTCTTCCTGGATGCCGCACCCGATTTCTACGGCTATGTCCAGTTCCCTTCCACCACGAAAGGCGTCTATTTGCTCAAGGACGTGCTTTCGAGGAAGAAGCAGCTCATGCCGGCCCTCTTCGAGTTGGTGGAAAAGGCCCAGGAGCGCTGAGATCCTTGCATCGGCATCTTCTTTTCTAGCCGATCGCCCCCGAGGCCAGGAATGGCAGGGCTATGAAGTTGCCCAGCATGCCCCCGATACTCGAGAGGAAGAACACCAGGAGAATGTGGGTCACCCCGTTGCGGTAGAATCCCTTGGCAGAGGTCACGTCTTCCGCTAAACGCTCGAAATCCTGCACAGTCGGCTTGCGGAGGTAGGCTTCGGCCACGCCCGCGAACAGCCCTATACCCACGAGCGGATTGAGGGTTGCCAGGGGAGCCAGGAGGAAGGATACCAGGATAGTAGCCGGATGGGCGAGGCAGAGGGCTGAGCCCAGGGCGGCGAGGGAGCCGTTGAGGAGTATCCAGCGCAGGATGAGGGAGAGGCTCGCCTGGGTACCCGAGCGCAGGAATCCCAAGGCAATGAGGGCGAGGATGACCGCGGGGATTATCCAGCCCGCCACCTTGGACCAGAACGAGGGCGGAGGCAGGGTCTCGATATCGGATAGGCCTGGATCGGCTTCTCCGGAGTCCAGCTTCTTCAGCCAGGATTCGATGCCGCCCATGTGGCCTGCCCCCACTACGGCCACCGTGGAGCCTTCGCCTGCCTGGAATATCTTGGTCGCCAGGTATCTGTCCCTCTCGTCTATCAGGACTTCTTTCACCGAGGGCAGGTAGCTCGCAAGCTCGTCCATCATCTGTTCCAGCTCGTTGCGCTCTTTCAGCTTTTCGATCTCGCTTTCGGAGAGCTTTTCGCCGGAAAAAGCCGAGCCGATGAGGCTCGCGAGGAGCTTGGTCTTGTTCCAGAAATTGGATTTCGCCCAGGCGCGCTTCAGAGTGGTCTGAACGTCGCGGTCGCAAAGGGACCAGGGGATTCCCGCTTCCTCCGAGGCTCGCACCGCGGCAATCATCTCCTCGCCCGGCTTCACGCCAACGCCAGCGCCCATGCGCTTCTGGAAGCCCGAGAGGGCGAGATTGGCCAGGAGGAAGAAGCCCTTGCCTTCCTTGAGAACCTTCCCCAAATCCAGGTTTTCCCATTGTGAGCCCTGGATCATGGACTGGTAGCGGTTGGCGTCCAGCTCCACGCACACGCGGGAGGGCTGTTCGGCGGCTATGATGGATACTACCTCGTCCACGCTTTCTTTGGAGATGTGGGCAGTTCCGACGAGCGTGATGGTCGCGCGCTCGAGTTCTATCCTGCGAATGGTGTTGGACATCGGGAATCCTTCGGTTCCGGGCTAGCCACGGCTTTCAGTCGGAAAGATAGTACCCTTGATCCTCCCAGCCCGACAAGATGAGGCCTCCGCCCTGCTTGGCCATGGCCGAGCGCAGGAGGAGCTGCAGAAAGGCGCGGGCGTAGGACGCAGGGTATCCTCCCCGCAGTGCCGCCTCTGTCTCCGAAGCGCCTCTCACTATCGATGCGCAGTCGGATGCGGAATAGCGGCGCATGGCCGAGCGGTAGACGCGCTGGGAGGTCTTGGAGAGTATTTTTTCGGAAGCGAGGGCGGATTCGACGCTCTCGCCCCGAGCGACTTGATCCTGGATGCGGCGAAGCCTGCGAAAGCTCCAAATGATGGCGGAGAGGATTTGAGCCGGGTCGCTTTGCCTGTCGGCGAGCACGGCTTCGAGGGTGGACAGAGCTCTGGCGAGACTGCCTTCGGCCATCTGGTCGAAGATGGAGAAAGCGTCTTCCCGCTTTGATCGGGATAGGGCGGCTTCCATGCGCTCGGCGTCTATCCTGGTTCCGGGTGGAAAGCAGGCGGCCAGCCCCAGGCAGGCGGATTCCATGGCCGAGGTCTCGTTTTCCACGATCTCGAGAAAGGCTTCCACTGCCTCGTCGTCTGCGGAGAGATCGTCCGATGCAAGTCGCGTTTTCACCCAGGCCTGCTTTTCGCTCTCCCTCAGCTCCCAGAAGATTTTCTTATTCGCGTTCCCCACGGCCGATTCGATGGCCTTGGGCAGATTGTAGCCATCGGACACCAGGAGGAGGATTGCTTCGGGCGAGGGCGCGGCCAGATAGGCGCAGAGGGCATCGATTCCTGCTTTAGCGCTGATGGTCTCGGCCCCCCTGTACTCCACGATCCTGCGGGAGGAGAAGAGCGATCCCGATCGGAGTATTCCAAGCAGCTGGTCTACACTCGTCTCCGAGGAGTAGAGCCGTTCGAACTCGGGGGGAGCACCGTCCAAGGCGGCGCATCCGGCCTTGAGGGAGTCTACGAAGGCGGCTCTCTTGCCTAGCTCGGGACCGGCCAGGATGTACGCGGAAGATGGAGGGCTGGCCTTCATGGCTCTAGTAGCTCCGAATGATGGCCTTGAGCTTGCCCAGAATTCGGGCGTCTGTCGTGTAGATGGGGGCGTAATCGGGATTCTCGGCCTGGAGCCTGATGCGCGAGGCTTCCTTATAGTAGCGCTTGAGAGTAGCCGAATCCCCGATGAGGGCGGCTACGATTTCCCCGTTTTCGGCTGTCGGCCTCTGTTCGACGATTGCCAGGTCCCCGGATCGGATGCCGGCGTCGCGCATGGAATCGCCCCGTACCCTGAGCGCAAAACACCGTCCGCTTTTCACCATATCCACAGGCACGCGTACCGTGCCGCTCCAATTTTCCTCGGCCAAGACCGGATTGCCAGCGGCTATCTCGCCCAAGAGGGGAATCTCTGCCACAGACTCGTCGCTTTCCCTCCGGGATACTATCTCCAGGGCTCGGGAACGGTTTTCCTGGAGGCGGATCATGCCCTTTTTTTCCAGGGCTTTCATGTGGTCGTAGGCGCCCTTGATCGAAATGCCGAAGGCCTTGGCGGTTTCCCTGACCGTAGGGGGAAAAGAGTGCTTATCTATATAGCCTATGAGAAAATCGAGGATTTCTCTCTGGCGGTCGGTCAGCTGCTTCATGGGACTACTATCCTTCCGTATAGTATATTGCACGGATCAGCCTGAAGCGCAAGTGGAATTCCCCTTCAGCCCAGCTCCTCGTTGAAGCCCGATTCGAAGAGAGCTTTGATAGCGGCGGCGGCGCTGGCTTCGTCGCTTCCCTCGGCAATGATCTTGATCTTGGATCCGAAGCTGGCCGCTAGGGTTATGATGCCCATGATGGATTTCGCGTTGATCCTGTTGCCGTTTTTCTCCAGGAATATGCGCGAGGAATACTTCACCGCCGTCTGGGCTATGAGGGCCGAGGGCCGAGCATGGATGCCCGCCCTGTTCTTGATGGTCGTGTCTATCTCTACCATAATGCGCTTCCTTCCTTGCTCAGTAGTCGTCGCGGGAGAAGTACAGGGTCCGCGCGTTCTCGCTCTCCAGCCAGCGCATGATGTTCTGGTTGAACTCCTTCGCCGAATGGTAGCCCATCTTCTTGAGCCTCTCGTTCATCGAGGCCGTTTCCACGATTATGGGGATGTTGCGTCCGGGTTTTACGGGTATCTCCAGCTTGGGAACCGCCACCCCGAGTATTTCGTAGGTGAGCTCGTCCATGCCGATTCTGTCGTACACCTTGTCCGGATTCCAATCCTCCAGCTGGCAGACGAGCTGAATCTGCTTCTTGTCCCTGATGGCCCCCACGCCGAAGAGATGGGTGATATTGATTATGCCCAGTCCGCGGATCTCCATGTGGTGGCCGATCACCTTGTTGGCGCCCTGGCCCATGAGGATGGATCCGTTGACGCAGCGGATTTCCACCACGTCGTCGGCGACCAGGCGATGCCCTCGCTCTATGAGTTCCAGGGCCGTCTCGCTTTTGCCGACACCGGAATCGCCGATGAGGAGGATGCCTATGCCGAATACTTCTACGAGCACCCCGTGCAGTGTTGTCTTGGGGGCGAAGATGTCGGAGAGTACGCGGATGATCCTCCCCGATAGTTCGCTGGAACTCAGGGCCGTGGCCAGGATGGGGCATCCAGCCTTTTCGGCAATGGCCAGGAAGCGCTCGGGCGGCAGGAGCGAAGACGTGAATATGCAGCAGGGGATCTCGTAGCCGAAAAGAGCCTCGATGGATTCGTAAGAGGAACTCGAGTCCAGCTTGGCCAGGTAGGCGCACTCCCCGCGGCCGAAGATCTGGAGCCTCTCCCAGGCGAATGACTCGTAGAAGCCAGCGAGGGCGAGTCCCGGACGGTTGAGATCCGGAACGGTTATGGATCGTCCCAATCCCGCGCGGCCCGCCACGCAGGTAAGGCCGAGAGCATTCTGCTGCTTGAGATCGAGGGCGACGAGATCCAGGACGCTGAATCCCGTGGGTTCTGAGCCTTCCACGACCGCAGTGTACTATGAAGCCGCCCTCTGGTAAATCCGCCGCCAGGCACGGGCCTCCAGGCCGGTTGCCCTGGCCGTGCAGTACGCTTTCCTATTTCTTTTCCTGGATCTTCTGCTTTTCCTTGGTGATTTTCTGATCCAGCTTGTCGATGAGAAGATCTATTCCCGGATTGATCTCGAATGTCGTCTCCTGGAGATGGGCCTGGACGCCCCAGCGGAAGTTGGCCGTCACCTCCGATTTATAGGCTTTCGCGTCCTTGGTGAAGACGAAAAGCAAGTCAACGATCATATCCTTGGCGTATCCGATCCGTTCCACCTTCGTTGCCAGGTATTTCCTGCTTTCATCGCTGAGCTCGAAATGCACGGAACGGACATCGATCTTCATGGGCACCTCCTCACCGTTTTCGGCGGCCGAAGGACGAATCCAAAGCCAGCTCGCCGCGATATTTCGCCACCGTCCTGCGGGCTATCTTGATCCCGCGTCGGAGGAGAATATCCACCAATTCGCGGTCGGAAAGCGGGGATCCTCTCCCCGATTCCGACTCGAGGATCTCGCGAAGCACGGCCTTAACGCTCTCCTTGGAGTGCTGAGCCGAGCTCTCGGCCGAGGCGGCCACCGCGTTGGTGAAAAAACGCCTCAGCTCGAATATACCCCATTCGGTCTGCATATACTTGCCGTTCGCTATCCTGGACACGGTCGTTTCGTGCACACCCACGTCCTCGGCCACGTCTTTCAGGGTCAAGGGCTTCATGGCTTGGGGGCCATCGGAGAAAAAAGCCGCCTGGAACTTGCCTATGGATCGGGCTACCTTGAGCAGGGTGGCTTTGCGCTGCTCAACGCTTCCGATAAAGAACCTGGCCTTCTCCACCTTCTCCCGAACGAAGCTTTCGGCCTTCTCCTCTTGAGCCGATCGGGCCGCGCGGGCTGAGTCCAGCCTGGCGCGCTTTGCCTGGGCTATGCTCTCGAAAAGGGGATCTATACCCAGAACGGGGAGGATCTCGTCGTTGAGCTCGATAACGAGTTCCCCGCCCTGCATGCGCATGGCGAGATCGGGAATGACATAGCGGGGAGCCTGGGTGGAGAAAAGCCTCCCGGGGAAGGGGTTGAGGGTCTTGATGAACTCCAGAATCCGCTCCAGCTGGGGTTCCTTGAGCCCGAGCGCCTTGCGTATTTCGGCGTGTTTGCCCCGTTCCAGGGCTTCCAAGTGGTTTCGGAGTACTTCAAGCGCTCCCGCCGGGGCGTCTGTGCGCAAGGCGGCCTGGACTGCGAGGCTTTCCTTATAGTCGGCTGTGCAGGAACCTTGGGGATCGAGCCCCTGGATGAGCCCTTTTATCCTATTCAGGCTCTCATCAGAGCACGGGCCTTTGAGCTCGGCGGGATCGATTATGTGGAAACCGTCTTGATCCAGGTTCTGGATGAGCCGTTCGCCGAGTTCCCTTTGATCCGGTTCGAGGCTGAAGAGGCAGAATTGGGAGAGAAGGTGTTCGTGGAGGGTTTCGGGAAGGTAGACTGCGCCCTCCAGGAACTTTCGCTTGCTGTCCTCCTCGTCAGAGTTCGCGTAGGCGAAATCCGCGTTGTCGTCTTCCCATGAATCCATGGCGGAATCGGATTCTTCCCGGGAAAAGCTCTCGAGCGAAATCTCGCTCGGGTCTTTCACGACCTCGAGGGCTGGATTGGTCTCCAGTTCAGCCTGGATGAGCTCTGAGAGTTCCATGGCCGGCATGGCGAGGATCTTTATGGATTGGAGCATCCTGGGGTTGAGCTTCTGCCTCTGCTCCACCACCAGGGCCGGCCTCTGTACGTGCACCCTTCCCTCCTTGTTCAAATCTTACGGCAGAAGCCCGTAAAGTCAAGACAAGTCGCGCTCTCCGGCCAACCGCTCCGATTGACGGTTTTGTTCAGCCTTATTATTTTAAGTCAGTACGCTTTCCCAGAACATAGATCCACAAGGCAGGAAGATGTCCAAACATCACAAGGAAACGAATAAGAAGGAAGATGCCGCCCTCACGGCACAGCCAGAAGCCATGGAAGATGGCTTGCCGGTTCCGGCTCCGGAGGCTGCTCCAAAGGAGGCGGAGCCAGGCTCCCGTCCTTCGGATTTGGATGTGGCCAAGGCGGAGGCCGAAGCCGCAGCGCGCGAGGTGGAAAGCCTGAAAGCCGAGTTGGCCGAGCTCAACGACAAATACCTTCGCAAACTCGCCGACGATGTCAATTTCCGCAAGCGCATGCTCAAGGAAAAGGATGAAGCCCAGAAATACGCGGTTTCCTCCCTCTTGCAGGATCTCATCCCCATCCTGGACGACTTCGACAGGGGAATAGCCAGCGCCGAGCAGACTAAAAACTACGAACAGGTGCACGAAGGGATACTTCTCATCAGACGGCAGTTGTCGCAGATGCTCGAAAATAAGTATGCTCTCAAAAGGCTGGATTCAAAGGGCAAGCCCTTCGATCCCACAATGCACGAGGCTTTGTTCGCCGAACCAGCCGATGTAGAGGAACCCGTAGTATCGGAGGAGTACCTCTGCGGCTACGCCCTCCACGACAGGGTTTTGCGGGCCGCCAAGGTTCGCGTGCGCATTCCGGCGCCCAAGGGCGCCTCGGCCCCGGCCACCGAGGCCAAGGCCTAAGTCCGCGCCTGGAGCGCGGATCATCGATCGGATTCGAGAAACGGCATCGTTGAACGGTAGAGCAAGGAGTAGATAGTATGGGCAGGATTATCGGCATCGACCTCGGAACCACCAATTCGTGCGTGGCTGTCATGGAAGGAGGGGAACCCCTCGTCATAGCCAACTCCGAAGGCCAGAGGACCACACCCTCCATAGTCGGTTTCACATCCAAAGGCGAGCGGGTTGTAGGTCAGCCGGCCAAGAACCAGATGATAACCAACGCCGAGAACACGGTGTATTCCATCAAGCGTTTCATGGGCCGCCGATACGCGGAGGTCCAGTCGGAGATAAAGCTTGTGCCGTACAAGGTGACGGACAACGGCAACGACGTCCGCGTCGACATCTCCGGCAAGATGTACAGCCCCCAGGAGATCAGCGCCTTCATCCTGCAAAAGATGAAGAAGACGGCCGAGGACTACCTGGGCGAAGCCGTCACCGAGGCGGTGATCACGGTTCCGGCCTATTTCAACGACGCGCAGCGCCAGGCCACCAAGGACGCGGGCAAGATAGCCGGGCTGGAAGTCAAGCGCATCATCAACGAACCAACGGCCGCATCCCTGGCCTACGGCTTCAACAAGGATCAGAAGAAAGAGAAGACCATAGCCGTATACGATCTTGGCGGCGGAACCTTCGACATCTCCATCCTGGAGCTGGGAGAGGGCGTCTTCGAGGTCAAGTCTACCAACGGCGATACCCACCTGGGCGGGGACGATTTCGACCGCCGCGTGATGCAGTGGCTCGTGGACGAGTTCAAGGCCGAAACCGGGATAGACCTCTCTCAGGACCGCATGGCCCTCCAGCGTCTCAGAGAAGCTGCCGAAAAAGCCAAGATCGAGCTTTCCAACGTCCAGCAGGCCGAGGTGAACCTCCCCTTCATAACAGCGGACGCCTCCGGCCCGAAACACCTCACCAAGAGCCTCACCAGGGCCAGATTCGAGCAGATGTGCGCCGATCTCTTCGAGCGCACGAAGGAGC
>DATCUA010000319.1:0-4220 GCA_036567645.1 Rectinemataceae bacterium
CCAGGCAACCTTGCGGCACATCGGCAGAATCTGGAGCACACGCGATCGCACCCTTGATTCCCTCATCGACAGGCCGTATCGGTTTGCCAGGATCATCCAGGCAAGGCCGGTCGATTTTGGCGAATTCCCCAAGTCGAAACCCGGAGGAGACACGCATTATGGAAGAGAATAAGACCGGCGCCGCTGGCGCGAAACCCCAGCCCAAGGGCCCCTCGAAAAAAGAAAAAATGGCCACGGCCATCATAGCCGTCGTGTTCATCGTCGGACTGGTGATCATAGCGCTCGTGCAGAAGGCAAACGGGGCTTTCTAGGCTTTCTAGGCTAGAGAGCCGCGAAAATGGAGGCGGCGGCCCGGCCTATGGCGTCCAATCCCGTCTGGTTGTAGTGGACGACATCCACCATCCACCCGCGATCGGGAAACTGGTCGGTCTCGCTATAGAGCATGGGCACGCCGACGCTGTCGCCGCACACCTTGTCCTGGACGCCGCGCACTAAGGCGAAGCAGGTGTCGTCGGCCCCGACGAGAGTTCCGGTTCGAACCACGCCGAATGTCAGAGAAGATCCGAAGTTCTGCCTGAAAAAGGCTATGACTTCCCGTAGCCTCTCCTCGAATTCCCCCGCCGTTTCCAGCCCCTGAGCCATGATGATGGCATCCGACTCCCCCTGGACCCAGATCACGCCCTTCACCGCATAGCTCACCCCGTTGTACGCCAAGGTGACAAGCCCATCCTTGGCTATTGCCGCCGCCCTGTCGCGCAAGGTGCCGTTCGGGCTCCAGTTGGCCTTGCCCGGCACGGGATCCAGATAAAGCGCCGTCCCTCCCACCGAGGTCTGGATGAAGGCCGCGGTTCTGCCCGTGAGCTTGTGGTACTCGTTGGCGAAGGCGGGCGCGAGACTGCCGTAGTTCAAAGCCGGATTGGCCATGCTCTGCGGCTTCCAGCCACCGTTTTGGCTGTCGTACGATATGAAGGCCTCGGCCTCGTTCATGGGCGCCAATGCAGGGTCGCCCGCGCCCACGCCGTTGGACTGCCCGGCGAGTATGAACACGTCCACGCTGGAAGTCGTTCCGAAGTAGGGATCCCCGGGCTGGGGGATGCGGTAGCCCAGCCCCAGGTCGGCCTCGGCTCCCGGAAAGGCGCAGGCGGCGAGCAACATGGCTGCCATGAGCGAAACCAGAACCATTCTATATCCATGCCGCATAGCCAACCTCCGTAGAAATCCCCTAGTGCGCATCGCCCGTATTCGATTATCATCGCCGAAGGCGGATAGCCTGAATAGAGCCAGACGAGGAAACCCATGCGCAACATCATATTCATAGGCCTCGTGAGCTTCTTCGCCGACCTGAGCGCGGAGATGGTCTACCCACTCATACCTCTCTACCTCACATCGGCATTCGGGGCAACGCCTGTCCTGGTCGGCCTGATCGAAGGCATAGCCGAGAGCCTCGCGAGCCTCCTCAAGGTTTTTTCCGGCTACGCGACGGACAGATTCAGGAAGAAAAAGCCTATAGCCTTCATCGGCTACGCAACAGGCCTCGTCTACAAGCTCGCCCTCGTCCTCGCCGGTTCATGGGCCGGCATACTCGGGGCTCGAGTGATAGACCGCTTCGGCAAGGGCATCCGCACCTCTCCCCGCGACGTCCTCGTAAGCGAGAGCGGCCTCTCCTCAACCCTCGGCCGCTCCTTCGGCGTGCACAAGGCCCTCGACATGGCGGGCTCAGCGGCAGGCATACTCGCCGCGTATTTCATACTGAAGGCGGGAAAAGGAAATTACGACTACAAGCGCATATTCCTCGTGTCGGCCATCCCGGCCCTTCTTTCCCTCTTCATGTTCGCATTCATACGAGAAACGGGAAAACCGCGTTCGCCCAAGGCTCCCCTCGAAGTCTTCAAGAGCATCAAAGCTCTCGATACAAGGCTCAAGCTCTATCTCGCCGTCGTCTTCCTGTTCACCCTGGGCAATTCATCGAACACCTTCCTCCTCCTGAGGGCGCGGAATGCCGGATTCGACTCCGCAACCGTCGTCTTGCTCTACTTCCTCTACAACGCGGTGTCCTCCCTCCTGGCCCTTCCCCTCGGCGGCCTCTCGGACAAGCTGGGGCGGAAGCGCATCCTGGTCGGCGGCTACCTCACCTTCGCGATCGTGTACGGAACATTCGCCTGGTCGCCCAATAAAGCCTCGATAATAGGGGCCTTCGCCCTCTACGGCCTCTTCACGGCCATGACAGCCGGCGTCGAGCGCGCCTTCATAGCCGAAATATCGCCTCCGGATCTGAAAGGAACCATGCTCGGACTGCACTCGACCATCGTGGGCATAGCCCTCCTGCCGGCCAGCCTCATAGCCGGAATGCTGTGGACCTCCTTCGGCCCTGCCGTTCCATTCGCTCTGGGCGCGGCCCTTTCCATGTCGGCGGCCATCATCCTGCATTTCGGGATGTGAAGGACATCCGGCCGGGGCGGCTTTATTAAAAAAATCGCATATTGATCTTCCTACCGGATCTCGTTATTTTCATAGGAAATGTCGTGCGGAGTACCTATGAAACCCAGGAAAGCTTCCCTTCCCCTGCTCTTCTCCGTCGTATTCATGGATATGGTCGGATTCGGCTTCATCATCCCCCTGATTCCGGATTACATAGCCAAGTTCGGCGGAAGCCCCGCCCTGGCCGGCATACTCCAGGCCAGCTACGCCATCGGGCAGTTCTTCGCCGCCCCCATCGTAGGCAGACTCTCGGACAAGTACGGCCGGAAGCCCCTCTTCCTCTTTTCCATCGGGGGAACCTTCCTCTCCCTCCTCCTCCTGGGCTTCGCCCCCTCGCTCGCCTTCATCTTCCTGGCGAGGATCCTCGACGGCCTCACCGGCGGCAACATCACCGTGGCCCAGTCCTACATCGTCGACATAACCGACACCAAGAACCGCGCCAAGGGCCTGGGGCTCATCGGCATGGCCTTCGGCTTCGGATTCATCATCGGGCCGCTTTTCGGCGGCCTTCTATCGCGCTTCGGCACATCGGTTCCAGCCTTCGTGGCGGCAGGCATTGCCTTCGCCAATCTCTTGCTGATCACCTTCGTCCTTCCCGAAAGCCTCACCGCCGAGCGCAAGGAAGAGATAGCCAAAAACCCCCGGCGCGCCTTTTCCGCCAAGCTCCTCTTCCAAACCCTCGAGCGACGCGGCACCGGCCCCGTCCTCGCCATGACCACCATGTACTCTTTCGCCTTCGTACTCTTCGAAAGCATGTTCGCCATCTTTGCCTCCGCGGCCCTGGGCCTGGACGGCCCCACGCGCGGCATTCTCCTCGCCTACGTCGGACTCCTCGTAGCCTTCGTCCAGGGCGGCCTCGTGGGCTTCCTCGCCAAAAAATTCGACGAACGCAAGCTCGCCCTCGTGGGCATATCGACAGCCTCCGCGGCCCTCCTCTTCTACGCCCTCTCCCCATCCCTCCCTGTCCTTATCATTGCCCTGTTCCCCTTGAGCATCGGATCCGGCATCGGCAGCACCATGCTCCGCACTCTTCTTTCCAAGAGCGTCCCGCGTGAAACTCTAGGCGGCACCCTGGGCCTGGCCGGCTCGGTGGAAAGCCTCACGAGGATAGCCGGCCCCCTTGCCGGCGGCGCCCTCCTGGGCATCCTGGGCCCCCGCGCCCCCGGCATTGCCGCCAGCCTCCTGGCCGGTGTAGCCGCCTGGTACGGATTCAAGGTCTTGATAAAGGAAGACTGCCTAGCCGAAGGCGGCCCGGCCTGTTCGGATGTGGTGGCGTAAGGGCTAGTTTAACCTCTACTCACTCAACCCACCCTTTCCTCAGCTGGGTGACCCTGTCCTCGGCGTTGAGCACGGTGGCGCAATCCTCCCATCCTGCCACGTCGCCGACCTTGCTGTAGCGCTCGTCAAAGGCGTGGAGAGGCGGCACGGCATCGATGCGCTGTTCCGCGTCGGTCTTTTCATCCAACGCTATATCGATCCAGACGTCCTCGAGCACGTCGGGGATCTGGCCAAACATCTTCCTGATCTGATCGAGCCGCCCTGAAAGCGCGTTGTGAACCTTGTCTTCCACCGAACCTTCATATCGGAGGTTGAGGACGCGCACGGTATCCCGCCTCTGGCCGATGCGCTGGATACGTCCTTTGCGCTGCTCGAGCCGGGTCGGGTTCCAGGGCAGGTCGATATTGATGAGGGTGCCGAGGCGCTGGAGGTTCAAGCCTTCGCTTGCCGCATCGGTGCCGACG
>DATCUA010000320.1:0-7861 GCA_036567645.1 Rectinemataceae bacterium
CCTCATCGGCTATGTGGTGTCGCTCTTCATAGGGGACGCCCCTACCTTCGCCGTGGTCATCGTCGGCTTCACCTTCATCTACATAACCCGCACGGTTATAGAGAATCTGCCGGCCGTGGGCGGCACCATGGGCATGTTCGGCCTACCGAACATAGCCAAGACTCCTTCGGGTCACCGCTGGCTCATCCTCGCCATTCTGTACGGCCTCGTGGTGCTCGTGGGCTTTCTCATCCACAGGTTCGACAACTCCCGTCTCGGGAGGGCCGCATCGGCCATATTCGTGGATCGGGATCTCGCCACATCCCTCGGCGTCGACATCAAGAAGATGGGCATGCTCCTCCAGATCTTCTCCTGCACGGTCGCCGGCGGCACGGGCGTGCTCTACGGGTTCATCTACCGGAGCTTCCATCTCGATTTCTTCACCTTCCACCTGGTGGGGATATTCATGACCACGATCTTCCTGGGTGGGTACAGCACGCTTTGGGGATCCCTCATCATGGCGCCCGTCCTCTACGGCTTCCCCCTCCTCTTTCCCAAGGAAATTCAATCCTGGCGCATGGTGATCTACGGTGTTATACTGATCCTGATCCTCGTACTGAAGCCCGAGGGGTTCATCACGAGGAAGTTCGTGCATAATCTGGGTATCCGCCTCACGCCCAAGCGTGGGAAGATATAAATCGTTCAAGGAGGCTCTATGAAAAAACTCATCGGTGCAATGGTCCTGCTCCTCGTAGCCGCGACAGCCAGCTTTGGCCAGGTCGTCGTGAACGAATGGCAGATTCCGTTCTTCAATGAGCTCACCGGCGCCATCGCCTCGATCGGTGAGTACCTGAACTGGGGCGCCGTCTACGCCACCAAGGAGATCAACGCCGCAGGCGGTATAGCGGGCAAGCCAGTCAGGATCGTGCCCGTAGATACGGCACTCGATCCCCAGAAGGGCTCCGTCGAGATGGCCCGCATCGTCAAGGACAGCCTCGTGGCCCTCGGCCCCGTAGCCGAGCCGGTCATCATGGCCGCCATGCCGATCGCCGTCGAAAACGGGATGGTGTCCATCACCGCCACCACGTCCTACGAGTACGCGGCTCCCTACTTCCCCTGGACCGTGTCCTGGTTCCCGCCCACGAAGGAAAGGCTTTCCGTCATCATCGAAGCGTGGCTCAAGCAGTATTCCGACGTTAAGACGGTCGTCCAGTTCGTGGAGCCCTACGGCGCCTGGCCCGGGATGGCCGCAGCCCACACCGTGGCCATCGGCAACATGAAGCTCAAGGAAGTCAAGGTAGACGTCCCAACCGACGCCGTGACCTTCGGCCCGATCGTGGTCAAGGCCCTGTCGCAGAAACCCGAAGCCGTCATCCTCGCCTGCAACGCCCAGAAGGCCGCCAAGATCATAAAGGAGATGAGGAGCCTCGGCTGGACAAAGATGGATCACATCCTGGTGTTCTCCAGCGCCGACACACCCGAATTGTACCTGACCGGCGGCAAGGACATCGAAGGAATCCAGATCTACAACTACGTCAACGACGAGCTCTCGACCCCGCGCTGGAACGCCTTCAAGAAAGCCTATATGGCCGACCACAACAACACCCAGGTTCCCAGCCTCGCGCCGAACTACTACGACGCCGTCTACCTGGTCAAGGAAGCCATCGAGAAGACCGGCATCACCGGAGATCCCAAGAAGCTCAAGGAAGAGCGGAAGAAGATTTCCGACTACATCGCCAACGTCAAGAACTTCAACGGCCTGCTCTTCGAGTGGGACAACGTGAACGGCGTTGCCATGACCAAGCCCACCTACATCTTCAAGGTCGTGGACGGGAAGAAGAAGCTCGTCATGGAGATCAAGCCGAAGCTCTAGTCGGGCATGCTCGCGTCGGCCTCGGACGCCTATCAGCCGTCTGAAGATCGAATTGCAGAGGGAGCTGTCCCGAAAGGGGCGGCTCCCCTTTTTTTCGTTCAACCCGGGCTTTCTGGAGGGCCCGCGCCAGATCATGAAAACAATGCTGCCTATAGCCAGATCCGATATCCACGTGCACTTGACCAAGGAAGACACGGACGCCCTCTTCGGGCCAGGACATGTCTTCACCTACGTAAAGGAACTGACCATACCGGGAAACTACGCCTGCGCCGAGACCGTCGAGGTGGTGGGACCCAAGGGAAGCGTCAAAGGCGCCGTCGTCGTAGCTCCATCGCGCAAATATACCCAGGTGGAAGTGTCATACACGAACGCGGCCGACCTGGGCCTCGATCCGCCCCTGAGGGAATCCGGCGACCTCGAAGGAAGCCCGGGCTGCACCCTCATAGGCCTCGAAGGACGCAGGCTCGACATCCCCAAGGGAGTCATCATCGCTCTCCGCCATATCCACATGCACACGAGCGACGCCCGCGATTTCGGCGTAGTCAACGGCCAGCGCGTCAAGATCCGCGTGCCGGGCGAGCGGGGCCTCGTGTACGAGAACGTCATCGTCCGCGTGGCCGAGGACCTCAAGCTCGAGATGCATATAGACATGGACGAGGGCAGGGCCGCGGGGGTTGTGGACTTCCAGCTCGTCGAATTGATCAAGTGAGACGCGCTCGGGGCGCCCCGGGGAGGGTCTCGCCCTAGGCGCCCGTCATGCCAATATTCGCCCCGACCAGGGCGAGGGCTTCGGGGAAGTCGATACCGAGCTCTTCGAGCTTTTCGGGCTTGGGTATGCCTTGGCTCGTCCAGCCGCGACGGGCGTACACGGCGTCCATGAGGCGTTCGTAGCTCTCCATCCTGTGGCGCCTGAGCGCGGCTATCTTTTCCTCCACGCCCATGACCGCCACTCGGGCTCCGAGGATTTCCTCGAGCTGGGAATCGTACCTTCGCTCGCGCGAGTGGTATTCGATTGGGGTCACGGGACCCACGGCCCGATAGGGGGGATAGTCGTCTTCCCTTCTTCCCTTGCCCTTCCTGAGGTTGAAGAGCCTCTGAAAATTGTATACGCGCTCCGACTGTCTCAGGAGGCTTTCCGGATCCAGGGGTTCGCCGGTTATGGCCGTATAGAGGGCGCAGTAGTTGTCCACATGTTCCGGCACCTTGCTCGGCTCGCGGCTATCGGCGTTGGAAGCGGGCTCGATGTCGTTCCATGGTAGCTTGCACAGGCCTTGGAGCCCGAACCAGGTCCTGAACATCGGAAAGTAATGCAAGGCCTCGGCCTTGTCCTCGAAGCTGGGGATGCGGTTGTCGACCATATCCATGAAGATGAGCCAGGCTTCGTCGTGCTGGGGGCCTTTGTTGGTGAGATAGTAGCCTCCCTGCTGGGCCAGGGATTCCTTGGATATGTATTGGCTCTGCTCCAGCCCCTTGCCATGCAGGGCGATATCCTTCATGAGGGCGGGATCGGCGCCCCTGTTCGCCGCCATCCATTCCGAAAGGTACTTGGTGCCACGCCCCGCCAGGAGGCCGAATCCCTCTCCTCTCGCCATTGAGTGGAGCAGTTCGCAGGCTCCTCGCCAATTCCCCCATTCCAGGACGATCCCGCCCGTAGCCTCGGCGTCGAGGAGGCCATACTCCCAGCACTCCATCAGGAAGCCCGCGGTCGTGCCGAAACTTATCGTGTCCACGCCGTAGGTGTCGCAGTAGAAATTGATCTCGAGCACGCCCTCAGGATCCCAGATGGCCAGGTTGGAGCCCACGCCAGCGGCCGTCTCGTATTCCGGGCCGTCCACGCACACCTTCTGGCCTTTATACGGGCCGGTCTTCACTTCGTACTTGTCCACTGCGTGTGCGCAGGCCAGGCTGCAGCCATACCAACAACCGTCGGGAAGGCCCTGGGAAAAGAGCTTTTCCCATACCGTGGAGGCCAGGCGGCCGCCCTCCGGATCCTGCCCGAACCTGTGGTTCTGGACGGGGAGGAGGTCGTGGTCGTTCATAACCTCCATGAGGTGGGCCGTGCCCACCCTGCGCATTTTGCACTGGAGGTCGTCGCCTTGGATTATCTCCCTCTGGAGCCTGAGCCCGATCCTCTGCACCGCCGCTGGATCGGCCGCGGAATTGCTGTCCTGCCAGAGGCCCGAGAACCTGCAGACCAGGGCCTTCAAGCCTTTGTCCCTGAACACCCTGCCTATGCCGCCGCGGCCAGCCTGTTTGACCCTGCATCCTCCCCTGCGCCTATCCCAGAAGGAAAAGTTCAAAAGGCCCATGGGCGAGCGCTCGGCGGCTCTGCCCGTGGACACGACGGCGACATTCGCCCTGGATCGATCGTCATCGCCCGAAGCGAAGCCGTGCGTCAGGATTTCGGAGATGCGATGGCTGTCCGATGGCAGGGATTCCGGAGCTTCGTAGATTCTCGCTTCGCAGGAGTCCCCGTCTATGAAGACGATGATATCGGAAGCCGACTTGCCCCTGAGCTCCAGGGCGTCGAATCCGGAAAACTTGAGGAAGGGGCCGAAGAAGCCGCCTACATTGGAGTCAATAGGGATGCCCGTGAGGGGGGAGATGCACGTGACGAGGCTCTTGCCAGAGCCGGGATAGTTTGTGTTGCCGCAAATGGGCCCCATGGCTATGACGATAGCGTTCTCGGGATCGTCCCACTTCGTTTCCGGCCTGGTGGCGTCCCAGAGCAGCTTGAGGCCAAACCCCTTCCCGCCCACGAAGAGCAGGCGCATCTCCTCCGAGACGGGCTTTTCGAGGAAGGGGGATAGTGCGCGATCCGGAGCTGGCGCGGCGCCGGCCGCTCTTTCGGCTATCGCGTCGGATGCTTTCGTCTCTGTGGCTGAACCGGCTTTGCCGAGAGCATCCAGGTCCACCAGAAGGGTTCTCATGTTGTAGCCCCGAAGGGTGGGGACCTTGGCATAGCTCCATGAAGCAATGAGCCGCAGGGAGCCTGTTTCCAGCCTCATGGTTTTTCTCCCTTCCGTGTCCGGATTTCCAGGGCCCCCTTGGGGCACGCCCTGGCGCAAGCTCCGCAGGCCACGCATTTGAACACCCCGGGCATCCCCGCGTACCAGCGCATGGCGCCGATAGGGCAGACGGCGACGCAGGCGAGGCATCCTATGCATTTGTGATCGTCTATCTTCAGGGCTCCCGATGTGGAGCGGAAGATCGCCTGGGTCGGGCATTCGCGGAGGCAGGCTTCGCAGGTCTGGTCGCATACTCGCAGATGGAACCTATCCCGGGAGGCCTGATCGATCTGGATACGGGACTTGGCCGGATTGTCCTCGCGAAAATAGAGCTTGGAACATGCCGAAGCGCAGTCCATGCACCCCGCGCACCGCTCGTCGGAAACGGCGAGGAAGCGTATCGTCATCCGGCCTCCTTGATGCCTCAGCCCTTGGCTCGCGCTCTCCGCGTAGCCATTTCGGCGTATCCCAGGTAGCCGTAGGAAGAAACCGAAGCGCGGATTCCCTTGGCAATGGCCCGGGCCATGGCGTCGGCCGCCATGGAGCCGACGATGTTGATGTCGCTCTCCACCTCGCCCGTGGCGAGGGCGAAGATGGAATCTCCCTCCCCGGCTGTGTGCGAGGGCTTGATTGCCCGAGCGAAGCCGTCGTGGGCCATCATGGCCATCCGCGTTGCCATGGGTTTGGAGAGGATGGCGTTGGTGGCCACAACGCCTATGGTCGTGTGGGTGGTGATGCCAGCGGCCTTTGGCATGAATCCCAGCTGCTTCGCCTTCATCTCCTCGTAGCCGTCCAGGAAATCCGTGCCCTCGGGATTGGTCGTGCCCGCCAATATCTCCCCGGTTATGGGATCGTATACGTTGCCCCAGCAGTTGACGACGACCAGGGCGCCCACGATGAGATTGCCGCTCACGGCGCTGGCTGTGCCCAAGCCACCCTTCATCCTCTGGCTCAGGCCCCCCGCCCAGCCCACCAGGGCTCCGGCTCCCGCTCCCACCACGCCCTGCGCAACGTCAAGGCCTGCATTCTCGCATGCCGCATAGCCCATGGCCTCGTCTGGATAGGCCAGGGGATCCCCCACCGTGAGATCGAAGATCACGGCGCCCGATACTATGGGTACGAGATTCCCCCAGGCGTTGAAGCCGATCTTCCTGTCCCTGAAGTACTTCATGACTCCGCCGGCGCCGGCGAGTCCGAAAGCGCTTCCTCCGGAAAAGTATATTGCGTGGGGTGCGGGCACCATGTTGACGGGGCTGAGGCAGTCGGTTTCCCTCGTGCCGGGCGATCCGCCCCGCACGTCCACGCCCGAGGTCGTGGCGTTTTCGCAGAGGATGACGGTGGCTCCCCGAGCCGCCTCGAGATTGTGGGCATGGCCGACTCGTATGCCGGGGACGTCGGTTATGGAATCGCGCATAGGATGCTCCTTCCGCCTGGACAGTGCGCACGAGAAGTGCTTTAGGATGAGGAAATGATGAGCGCGCCTGGAAGTTCTGTCAAGGATGATTCCGAATGCCAAAAAGCTGTTTTGGCCCGCGATATATAGCGAGATGGAGCTTGCTGGCTGGCGGGAGAGCGGATATAATCCTTTTATTACTCTTTCGATAAGCAAGGAGCGATCACATGGGCGACATTCAGAAGCTGTCAATCCCGGATCTTGCCGCGATGAAGAAGGAAGGCAAGAAGATCACTATGATCACGGCCTACTCCTATCCCCAGACCCTGGTGGTGGATGAGGCGGGCATAGACATCATTCTCGTGGGCGACAGCCTCGGCATGGTGGAGCTCGGATACTCGGGCACAACGCCCGTCACCATGGACGAGATGCTCAGCCACACCAAGCCCGTCATGCGGGCGGTGAAGCGCGCCCATGTCGTGGGCGACATGCCCTTCATGTCCTACAACATCTCCGTCGAGCAGGCCATCACCAATGCCGGCATTCTCTACAAGGATGGGGGATGCGACTCGGTGAAGCTCGAAGGCGGCGTAGATTTCGCCCCCACGGTCAGCCGCATCGTCAAGGCGGGTATCCCCGTCTTCGGCCACATCGGACTCACCCCGCAGACAGCCGGCTCCCTGGGTGGATTCAAGGTCCAGGGCAAGTCCCTCGACGCCGCCAAGAAAGTCTTCGATGACGCCATAGCCCTCGACGAGGCGGGCGTGTTCGCCGTCATTCTCGAGGCCATTCCCCGCCAGCTGGCCAAGATCATCACCCAGAAGGTGAAGTGCATCACCGTAGGCATCGGCGGCGGCGTGGATTGCGACGGCCAGGTCCTGGTCTTCCACGACCTCTTGGGCCTCTTCCGCCGCTTCACCCCCAAGTTCGTCAAGGTGTACGCCGACGCCTATGGATTCCAGCTCAATGCCGTGAAGGAATACATAAGCGAAGTCCAGACGGGCAAGTTCCCCGACGACGAGCACAGCTTCACCATGAAGCCGGACGTGGTCGAAGAGCTCATGAAGTACGCCGGGCTCTGAGATCCCTGGCCGGATCCGAGATTCCCGCGCCGACCGAGCAACCCGAAACGAGAGAAAAGACGACGAGAGCGAGGCTTACAGCGTTTCGCCCTCGTCGTTCTGTATACGGGCGAGGCCGAGGCCTTCGCCCTCGCGCAAAGGAGGAATGAATGTCCATAGTTCGGAAGAGCCCCGTTCCCCATGATATCGATATAGCCCAGGCTGCGGACGTGAAGCCCATCTCCGAGATAGCCTCCCGCTATGGTCTGCCGGAGAAGTATCTCGAGCACTACGGCTCGGACAAGGCCAAGGTGCGTCTTGAGTTCCTCTCCGATCCTGCGAGCCCCCAGGGCAAGCGCGCCAAGTACATCGACGTCACCGCCATTACCCCCACGCCCCTCGGCGAAGGCAAGACCACCACCACCGTGGGTCTGGCCCAGGGCTTGGGCTTCATCGGCAAGAAGGCCATAGCGAACATCCGTCAGCCCTCCATGGGACCCACCTTCGGCATCAAAGGCGGGGCGGCCGGCGGCGGCTACTCACAGAT
>DATCUA010000321.1:0-4810 GCA_036567645.1 Rectinemataceae bacterium
AGCGCAGACAAAGAGGGCGGCCGCTTCCGGCCGCCCTCGCGCTGTTTTATAAAATAGCGGGAACCCATGCGGGCGTCCGCCTCCCTGTCATTTCTTATACTCGAGATTCTCCGCTGTGATCGTTCCAAGGTACTCGGCGTACTTGAGGAAGACCTCAGCGTCGGAGGGGAAGTCGTTCTGGTTCTTGCCCACCAGCATGCGATAGTCGTCTCCCCCGTTGAAGAGGAAGTTGAGGGTGGCCAGGACATACTCCTGGTCGGCCACCACGGGCTTCCCGCCCACGAGGATGTTGGAAACCCTGTCTCCCGCCGGCTTGGATACGTCGAGCGTGAAGCTCCAGCCCGCCAGGTGCGGATAGCGGCCGTCCTGGGCGGGGAGCTTGCCCACGCCGTTCTCGAGGATGGCGTCAAGCTCAGAGCCCTTGACTTTGCCGGTCTGGATATAGTTGCCGAAGGGCATTACCGTGTAGATCATCTTCTTGGTGACATCGCCAGCGGCGATCGAGTCGCGGATGCCTCCGCCATTCATGAGGGCGATGTCCGCGCCCGTGACGTAGAGCATGCCGCTCGCCAGGAGGGTGCCCAGGTTGGTCTGCTTGGTGCGCACATTGGCCCGCACTCCGTCCAGGGCGACGGCCGTCTTGGCGACGACCTGGCCAAGGACGGCGTCCTGGGCCTTGGACAGTGCGGAGAGCATGCCGGCTACCTTGGCGTCGCCCTTGAGGTCGGGTGAGTTCTTGACGTCGATGGTGCGGGCGGATTTGGCGCTCACCCTGCGATCCTTGCCGACCGTGAGCTTGACCTCGCCCAGACCCACGCCGTAGCCGCCGGTGGAGACCACTAGGATGGAAGTGGGATTGTTCTTCTGCGTGTCGGCGAGCGTCGAATGGCTGTGCCCGTCGATTATCACGTCGATCTCGGGAACCGCCCTGGCCACGTCGTAGGAGACGACCTCGCTCGATCCGTCTATTCCGAGATGGGAGATTAGGACGAGGACGTCGTACTTGCCGGCCAATTCCATCATAACCTCGCGGCTTTCCACGACGGGATCCCTGAACTCGAGGCCCTCGGTGTTCTTGGGATCGGCTTTATATACGGTCTCCGGGGTGGCCAGTCCGAAGAAGGCCACGCGCACGCCTTCCACTTCCTGGATGACGTAGGGCTTGAACACCCGCTCGCCGTCCTTGTAGATGTTGGCCGCGAGGACATCGAACCTGGCCTTCTTCTCCAATTCAGCCAGCCTGTCGTAGCCGTAATTGAAGTCGTGGTTGCCCGGGGTCATGGCGAAATAGCCGAGCTCGTTCATGAGCTTCACGACGCTTTCGCCCTGGTCGATATTGGCTATAGGCAGGCCATGGAGCACATCGCCGGCGTCGAGGAGGAAGGTGTTGGGGTTCCAGGCTTTTGCGGACTTGTAGGCCGAGGCTATTCGCGCGTAGCCTACGTCGGTGGCGTTTTCCGCGATGCGGGCGTGGACGTCGTTCGTGTGCAGGATCGTGAGGTACACTTCCTTGGCCAGGGGCGCCTGGGCCGCGGTGGCTCCCGTGAACACGAGAGCCAGGACCAGGGCTAGGCCGATCATCCTCTTTCTCATCTATAGACCTCCTTGAGGGAATAAAAGACTCAACGTGGGGAAAGTATAGACTCGTTTATCATGGCGGACAAGCTAAAAACGCCACCGCCGGGCTGGCCCATCGCCTCCGCGCTCTCCTTTGCCGATCGAGGTTTTCAGGCTATCATGGGCTGGATGCGCCGCCTCGAAAACACCATGCTCGCTATCGCCTTGTGCCTTTCTGTTTCAGCGCCATGGCGGGTTGCGGCCCAACCCTCGACACGGGCTTCCACATATCTCGCTGGTACGGGTTCAGGGCTCTGGCGCCTCTCGGCCGATCGCTCCGGGGGCGAGTCGAGCATAGAACTGCTCTCCGCCGAGCTCAAGCCCAGGGCCATGCTGAGGCGTCCAGCCGGCTGGTTCTTCCTCGCTCCGGACGGGCCCTGGTTCAGTCCCGATCTCGCGCGATTCGAGCGCAGGGCTACCGGCTTGCCGACCAAGACTCTGCTCGTCGAAGCGGAAGTTGGCTTCGCGCCGCGAATCGAGGCGGCAGACCTGAAGGCGATTGCTGCTGATCCAGAGGGGAAAATCCTTGCCGTCTGCAGTTCCCAGGAAATCTTCCTGAGCCGGGATTCGGGCCTTTCCTGGGTCTCCTTGGGATCGCCCGCCTCCTCGCCGGGCTGGCGAGCCCTCGGCTTCGGCCCCGCGCCGGATGACCAGGGCCTGGGCCTCTGGGCAGCCCACGCCACCAGAGGCCTCTTCGCCAAACCGCTTGCCGCGGATACGGCTCCCTGGCAATCGGTCTCAGCCGGGATTCCGAAGGTATGGGGAACGAACGTCGAGGAGGTATCCGGCTTCGCCTTCCTCGCATCAGAGAAGGGGCCAGGCCGATTCTTCGCGTCGACGAGCTTCCTTGCGGGCATTTTCGAGTGGGATCCTCGGCGCAGGAGCTTTGCGCGCCGCTACGACGACGGCAAAAGCTATGGCTTCGTGGAATCGCTCCAGCCATGGGGTAGCGAGAGCCTCCTCGGCATCGAAGGAAACGGTCTCAGGTTCTATCGGGCATCGGAGGCGGGATCCGGAGCTGCGAGTGGAACGGATACCGGAACATTGCGCGCCGCTGACCTGCCTACGGAAAACCTGCTGAAAGCGGCTCGGGCTCTTTTCCACAGGGGGGCAGGCCAGGCGGAGTGCATGGCCATCCTCGGATTCGGGGAAAAGGATGTCGATATAGTGCTCAACGAGTTTTGGCGTCTCTTTCCTCCCGAGCTGACGCCTCGGATGGAAAAAGCCCTGGGGAAGAAAGCCCTTTACCTCCAGACATCCTTCCTCGTCCAGGCAAAAACGAGGGCGAAATACCTCGACCTCATGGAGCGCGCGGGTTTGGACAGCATCGTCCTGGATATCAAGGACGATTCGGGCAGATTGCGCTTCGTCCCCCGATCCATCTACCTGCAGTCCATGGCCCAGGCTGCCGATCCCCTTGATCTGGAAGCCTTCTCCGCCGAAGCCAAGGCCCGAGGCATATACCTCATCGCTCGGCTCGTCGTCTTCAAGGACAAGAGCCTCTATGGATGGAAATCCGGCGCCCTAGCCCTACGCGACATAACGACGGGAGTTCCCTGGCAAGGAGTGAAGGCAGACGGCACACCTATCCAGGAGCATTGGGTGGATCCGTATTCCCCCGAGGTCTGGCGCTATAATGTGGAGATCGCCAAGGAAGCGGCATCGCGCGGCTTCGACGAGATCCAATTCGACTATATCCGCTTCCCCACAGACGGAGCCAATCTTTCCCGGGCCTCTTTTCCTGCCAGGCGCGAGGGCATGGGCCCCGATTCCGCTCTGGAATCCTTTCTCCGCTACGCCAGGGCGCATATCGAAGTTCCTATCAGCGTAGATATATATGGGGCCAATGGCTTCTACCGCACCGGAGCGCGCACGGGCCAGGACGTGGAGATGCTCGCGTCCTACGCGGACGCCATCTGCCCCATGTTCTACCCATCCCACTTCGAGCAGGGATTCCTGGCCCAGGATCCTCCCGAACTCAGGCCCTATCGGATCTACCGCCTCGGCTCCTCGAGGAACCACGCAATAGCTCGAGGCAGGGCCCTGGTGCGGCCCTATGTCCAGGCTTTCTACCTCGATGTCTCCTACGACAGGCTGTATTATGGCCCGAGATACGTCGAAGAAGAATTGAGAGGCATAAAGGAAGGAGCAGACCAGGGCTTCACCTTCTGGAACAACTCAGGACGCTACGACGACATCCCCTACAGGGGGCCATAAAACAAGTCGCTTTCCTCAGCCGCGTTTTTCGAGTATCATGGAAGAGTGAAGCGAAATACAGAAAGTATACTGAACCCCGCCCAGAAGCGGGCCTTGGTATGGGCGCTGGTAGCCCTCGCGGTCTGCGCGGTCATGAATATCTACCACTACTCTCTCCAGGGAAGCCGAGGCCTCTACCTATGGAACAGGACCTGGATGTTCCGGGCCCTCATCCTCATGGGGCTAGCGCCCATAGGCTTCGTCCTCATTTCCTTTCCCTTGGACAAGCTCAAATCCAAGGTTCCCGCTTCCCTTGCCCGCGGCTTATCCATACTCCTCTCGATACTCGTAGCCGCGGCTTCGGCGGGGATACTCGTACTCCTCGTCGCAGGGCCCAGGCTGGGAAGCCTCGAGCCCGCCCGCCTCGCCCTCGTCGATCCTTCCAAAGGCCTGGGCAGGGTGGACAGGACCGAACCAGCCATATCGAGCGGCATGCCAGCTCAGGCTGGCGCCCATTTGTCGACTGGCCCGGCAGCCCAGCCTAGCCCGGCAACCTTGCCCGGGACCATCCCATCGCCTCCGGCTGGCCTTCCCCGCCTCAGGCTCTCGGTATCATCCGATCCCCACTGGGGTGTGGAAACGGCATCACAATCGGCCCGGACCGATATCCTCGCTTCGATAGCCGAGCGCAAGCCCGACGCCTTCTTCATCCTGGGCGACATGGTGGAAACCGGATCCAAGTCCGCGGAGTGGAACTCAGCTCTCGCAGACCTCGAGGCCATCCTGCCCAAGACCCCCATCAGGACCCTCATGGGCAACCACGATGCCCTCCTGGGCGGCCAGCATCTGTACAAAAAGGCCTTTTTCCCTGAGGGCATGGGGTCTGACTCTGGCTCGCCCTACTACTATTCCATAGCCGACGAGGAAGGCACCTTCATCTTCCTCAATCTTCCCTGGGGCACGGAGAACTTCGGGAAAGCCCAGAGGTCCTGGCTCG
>DATCUA010000322.1:0-10317 GCA_036567645.1 Rectinemataceae bacterium
GACGAGACAGAAGACTCCCGAGGATCTCCACGCCCAGGTGCCCGTGGTGGAGGAAATCCTTTCCGCGCTCAAGGTGCCCATCCTGAGGGCCGAGGGCTACGAGGCCGACGATCTCATCGCCACCCTCGCCCGGCGTTGCGCCAGGGAGGAAAGGCCCTGCTACGTGGTCTCAGGAGACAAAGACCTCCTCCAGCTCGTGGGCGGTTCGGTCAGGGCCCTCAGGCCCCAAGAAGGCATGGGCATGCGGGAGCTGGGAGTGGAGGACGTGGAAGCCGAATGGGGCGTTGGCCCCGGGCGCATACTCGACTACCTCTCGCTCACCGGCGACAGCTCCGACAACGTGCCCGGAGTGCCGGGGGTGGGGGACAAGACAGCCTTGAAGCTCCTGGGCCAGTTTTCGGGCCTCGACGATATCTACGAGCACCTCGCCGAGGTAAAGCCCGATTCTCTCAGGGCCAAGCTCGAAGCCGGGCGGGAGCTCGCCTTCCTCTCGCGGCGCCTCATCACCCTGAAAGACGATATGGATCTGGGTTTCGACTCCCTCGCGAGCCTCGAGCTCGAAGGCCTGGATCTCGGGGCCGCGGCCCCGCTTTTCCTGCGCGAGGGCATGAAGAGCCTCGCCGCGCCCTCCTTCGATCAGGCGCGCGCCATAGGAAAGAAGACCTCGATGTCCTCTGGCCTCTTCGATGATGGAAAGCCCCCCGCTGACACGAGCGAGGTAGCCGGAGAAGCCGCCCGGGCGAAGCATGCCGCCCCGGCTCCATCGACTGCAGCGCCCGAGTACAGGGCCATCGCGACTGAAGCCGAGCTTTCCGCCCTCGTCGACGCCTGCATAGAAGCCAAAGCCTTCGCCTTCGACACCGAGACCGACGGGCTCGATCCCCTCGAGGCCGGCATCGTGGGCTTTTCACTCTGCATCGAGCCAGGCACGGCCTACTACGCCCCCCTGCGATCCCCCGACAGCCCGGTCTTGGACCGCTTTGCCTGCGCAGCCCAGCTCTCGCGCCTTTTCGCCTCTGGAGCCCTCGCCATAGGGCACAATCTCAAGTTCGACCTCCATGTCCTGGAGGGCCTTGGGATCGAAGCCGCAGGCCCCTTCTTCGACACCATGGTAGCGGCCTGGGTCCTGGACGCCGAGTCCAACTCATTTTCCCTGGAGAGCCTCTCCGAGCGCCTTCTCGGGCTTTCTGGCACAAGCTTCGACCAGGTAGTGCCCAAGGGTTCGAACTTCGACTCTGTACCCCTTGAAAAAGCAATGGCGTACGCCGCCGAGGATGCGGACTTCACCTGGCGCCTCTATTCCGTCCTCGATCCAGAACTCGACAGACAGGGCCTGCGCCACATCTTCTCCGAGCTCGAGATGCCTCTTCTGCCCATACTTTCCAAAATGGAGCGCAGGGGAATCGGGGTGGATTCGGCCTTTCTGCGATCCTACGGCACCGAATTGGAAGCCGATCTGGCGAATATCCAGGCCGAGGTCTGGAGCCTGGCGGGCAAGGAGTTCAATCTCGCCTCCACCAAACAGCTCCAGGAGGTGCTCTTCGTCGACAGGAAACTGCCTGTGCAGAAGCGCACCAAGACAGGATTTTCCACGGACACGGCCGTCCTCGAAGAGCTGGCTCCACTCGACCCCGTGCCTCGCCTCATCCTGCGCCACAGGCTCCTGTCCAAGCTCAAGAACACTTATGTGGACACCCTGGCAGAGCTGGCGGAAAAGTCGGGCCGGGTGCACACCACCTACATACAGACCGGGGCCGCCACGGGCAGGCTTTCGTCGAAGGATCCGAATCTCCAGAACATCCCGATACGGGAGGAGGAAGGCCGGAAGATCCGGACAGCCTTCAGGGCCAGCCCCGGCAGGATCCTGATCTCGGCCGACTATTCGCAGATAGAGCTCGTCGTCATGGCCCATCTCTCAGGCGACGAGAATCTGCTGAAGGCCTTCCGCGAGGGCGTGGATATACACAAGCGCACGGCGGCCTTCATCTTCGGGGTCGATGAGGGTTCCATCCTCCCCGATCAGCGCCGCGTCGCCAAGACGATAAACTTCGGCGTAATCTACGGTATGAGCGCCTTCAGGCTCGCGAAGGATCTGGGCATCTCCAACGCGCGCGCCCAGGACTTCATAGACGCCTACTTTTCCACCTATCCGGGCATAGCGGAATTCATACGTCGTACCATTGCAGAAACCGAGCAACGGGGCTGGACGAGCACTCTCTTCGGCCGCAAGCGGAAGATCCCGGGGATAGACTCCAAGAACAAGACCGAGCGTCAGCAAGCCCAGAGGGTAGCAGTGAACACTCCGATCCAGGGGACAGCCGCCGATATAGTGAAAATGGCCATGCTGAGGGTGGAAGCGGCCCTCGCCTCGGAGGCTCCCGAAGTGGAGATGCTCCTCCAAGTGCACGACGAGCTGGTGTTCGAGGCTCCCGCGGAGAGCCTTGCCACGGCCACGTCCATCCTCAAGCGCGAAATGGAGGCCGCGGCCACGCTGGACGCCCCCTTGAGGGTGAGTATAGAGAGCGCCGAGTCCTGGGGAGACATGCATTGACAGCGAGGAATACATGAAGCGCATCGTGGGGCTTACCGGGGGCTACTGCTCCGGCAAGAACGAGGCTGCCGTCACTTTCGCGGAAGAAGGCTTCACCCTCATAGACGTGGACCTGCTCGGGCACAAAGCCTTGGGCACATGCTCCGAAAAGCTCGCCTCCGCCTTCGGCCAGGGCATACTCTTCCCGGACGGATCGGTGAACAGGCGGGCCCTGGGCGAGATAGTCTTCTCCAGCGCGGAAAAGCTCCAGCTCCACGAGTCCATCGTCCACCCCGTCATGCTGGGCTTCCTCGACGAGGCCATAGAGACGGGGCGCGATGTCTGCATCCACGCAGCACTCCTCTACCGTTTCCCCCAGACCAGGCTCTGCGATTTCATCGTGGAGATGCGCGCCCCCCTCTGGGTGCGCATACGGCGCGGCATGGCTCGCGACAAGCTGGGGGTCGCGGACATCCTCAGGCGCATCTCCAAACAGCGCTACCTCTGGAAACTGAGGCCCAAAGAGAAGCCTCCCGTCGTATTCGTGGACAACTCGGGGAACCTCGCCGCCTTGGAAGCCTCGGTCCGTTCGGCCCTCGCCGCCCATGGCTTCCTCGGCTCGAAGGGCTGAGCAGAGGCGAATTTACTACTCTTCGCCTCCGTTCGCGCCGATATTCTCAAGCGGAGGATCGTCAGCATGTCCGACTCGACACGGAAGTATCTCTGGATAGCGGCGGGGGCGAGCGCCTTCATCCTCATTGTGGCGGCGGCCGCGACCCTGCTCTTCGCTCCCTCTCCCCAATCTGACCGGACGCCATTCTCCTTCGGGAAGGACGCTGAACCCAAACAGGAACGGGCGACGGATTTCCTGGCCGACGCGCCAGCTGCAGCCGATTCGGCAGGCGCCCAAACCGGCGGGCAGTCTGGAGGGAAGAGCGGAGACATCTATATCGTTTACGGGGACAAGGAAGTGACCTCGACTACCGTGGTCACGAATCCCCCGGCTCCCGCCCAGCCCAAGCCCCAGAGCACGACCATACGCGTTGTGCCCCCCGAGCCCGCCACGAGCCCGGCGACCCAGACGGCCCCGGCTACCAAAGCCCCTTCCACTTCCGTGGCGCCAGTCCCGGTAGCCAAGCCAGCGGCTACGCCCGCGGCCAATCCCGCCCCGGCTGCGCCCGTCGCAACCAAGGCTCCCAGCTCCTTGGATTGGTGGATCCAAGCGGGGATGTTCTCCGTAAAAGCCAATGCGGACGCGCTCAAGGCATCGTTCCAGGCAAAGAGCCTGCAGGCCGCGATCACTATCCGGGACAAGGACGGGAAAAGCTACTACGTGGTCAAGGTCGGCCCCTATCCTACCAGAGCCGAAGCTTCCAAGTGGCTGTCCACGGCCAGGAGCGTAAAAGGGGCGGAACAGGCCTGGATTACTCAGTAGGCTCTAAAAACCCGCGTTTGAGGTTTGACTTAGCTCCTCCTCGAGGCTAGTATGGGGCCGGCGGAAGCTCCGCGCCCAAGGCCCATCCGGCCCGACACCTTATCCGGAGCGACAGGAGGAGTTCTCATGAAAAAGCTGATTCTGGGACTCGTGGCCGCGGCTGTTCTGTTCTCCCTCGCCGCGCCTCTGGCGGCCCAGGCCAAGAAGCCGTTCAAGATCGCCTTCGTGTACATAGGTCCCCCGGGCGACATGGGCTGGACCTACGAACAGGATCGCGGCAGGCTCGAGGCGGTCAAGTACTTCGGCGACAAGATCGAGACCAAGTACATAGAGAACGTGCCGGAAGGACCGGACGCCGAGCGCGTCATCCGCCAGTACGCCCAGGCCGGGTACGACATGATATTCACCACCAGCTTCGGCTACATGGATCCCACCGTCGCCGTGGCGAAGGAATTCCCCAAGGTTCTCTTCGAGCACTGCTCGGGCTACAAGACGGCTGACAACCTGGCCACCTATTTCGGAAGGATCGAGGAAGCCCGCTACCTGACGGGCATCATCGCTGGCAGGGCCACCAAGTCCAACACCATCGGCTATGTAGCGGCCTTCCCGATTCCGGAAGTCGTACGCGGCATCAACGGCTTCACCCTGGGCGTCCGCTCAGTGAATCCCAAGGCCCAGGTAAAGGTCGTGTGGACCAACACCTGGTACGATCCCGTCAAGGAACGCGAGGCTGCAGTGGCCCTCCTCGACGCAGGCGCGGACATCATAGCCCAGCACCAGGACACCACCGAGCCCCAGAAGGCCGCCCAGGAGCGCGGGAAACTCTCCATAGGATACGACTCCGACATGGGCAAGTTCGTGGGCGACACGGTTCTGGCGAGCGCCGTGTGGGAGTGGAGCGTCTATTTCAAGTCCACAATCCAGGCGGCCCTCGATGGCAAGTGGAAGACCCACCAGTACTGGGGCGGACTCAAGGACGGAGTGGCCAAGCTCAGCGCCTTGAGCCCCAAGGTTCCCGCCTCGGTCAAGAAGGAAGTCGAAGCGGCCCAGAAGAAGATCCTCGAAGGATGGTCCATCTTCACCGGCCCCATCAAGGGACAAGACGGGAAGGTCGTGTACGAGAAGGGCAAGGTCATCCCTGACGACAAGCAGCTTTCCATGGACTGGTTCGTAGAAGGCGTGGTAGGCAAGGTCCAGTGAGCTTCTTGGCCTTGACAGGCCTCGGGCCATGAAAAGGCGGACGCCTCGGGCGGAAAGCTCCGGATACGGATTCGGGCTTCCTGTCCGGGGCGTCTTTCGATAATTCCAACAGAACGGAGCGGTACGGACCAGATGTCAGATTTCGGAAGCCCACCCCTGGTGGAATTGCGCTCTATCTCCAAATCCTTTCCCGGCGTCAAAGCCAACGACTGCGTGGACTTAAGCCTCCGCTCGGGCGAGGTCCTGGCCCTCCTGGGCGAGAACGGAGCGGGGAAATCCACCCTGATGAACATCCTCTGCGGCCTCTATAGGCCGGATTCGGGGGAGATCTACATAAAGGGGCGCAAGGCCGAGATCGACAGCCCCCGGGACGCCCAGGCCCTGGGCATAGGCATGGTCCACCAGAACTTCAAGCTCGTGGATTCGATGACCGTCCTCGAGAACATCATCCTCGGCTTGAGAGAGGGCTTCATCCCCGACATGAAGAAGGTGGAGCGCAGGGTGCTCGAGCTGGCGGAGCGCTACAACCTCCGCGTCGAGCCCAAGGCGTCCATCTGGCAACTCTCCGTGGGCGAACAGCAGAGGGTCGAGATACTCAAGCTCCTCTATCGCAATGCCGAAATCCTGATCCTGGACGAGCCTACGGCAGTCCTCACCCCCCAGGAGTCGCTGGAGCTCGCCAAGGTGGTGCGCAGCCTCAAATCCGAAGGCAAGGCCGCCATCTTCATAACCCACAAGATGGAGGAAGTGCGGACCTTCTCCGACAGGGTGATGGTCCTGCGCAAGGGAGCCGTTTCGGCCGAGCTCGCCACGGGCGAGGCCAGCCCCCGGGAGCTCGCCAAGCTCATGGTGGGGCGTGAAATCCTCTTCGAGCTGGACAAGATGCCCTACGCCCCAGGCGAGGCCGTGCTCAAGCTGGAAGGGGCTTCGGCCCTGGACGACAGGGGCCTGCCGGCCCTCAAAGGCATCGACCTCGAACTGCGTTCTGGAGAGGTTCTGGGCATAGCTGGGGTGGCCGGCAACGGCCAGAGGGAGCTGGCCGAGGTCCTGACAGGCTTGCGTCCCCTCTCCTCGGGAAAGCTGATCGTCGGGGGAAAATCCCTCGCCGGAGCCCATCCCCTGGATTTCATCCGCGCAGGGATCGCCCATGTTCCCCAGGACAGGGCATCCGTGGGCGCCGTAGGCGACATGAGCGTGGCGGCCAATCTCGCCATGAAGAAGTACCGGGAAAGGCCCCTCTCCGTGGCCGGCATCATGATGCCCCGCAAGATATCGGCCCTCGCCCGCCGCCTTATAGAGAGCTTCCGCATCCAGACCCCCGGTCCCGACACGAGGGTGAAGTTCCTCTCGGGAGGCAACATCCAGAAGACCATCCTCGCCCGAGAGATAGGGGCGAGCCGCAGGGCGCTCGTAGCCGTGTACCCTTCCCGGGGCCTGGATATAGGCGCTACGGAATCGGTGCGAAAACAGCTCGTGGCGCAGAGGGACTCCGGCCTTGGCGTGGTTTTCGTTTCGGAGGACCTGGACGAGCTATTCCAAGTATCCGACAGGATAGCGGTGATGTTCGAGGGCAGGATCATGGCCACGGTGCCCGCGAAGGAAGCCGATCCCGAGCGTCTCGGGCTCTTGATGGCGGGCGTGGAGGAAGGCAGATGAGGTTCGTCTTCGAAAAGCGCAAGACCCATTCGACCGCTGCCCTCTTCATCGTACCCGCCGCTTCTTTCCTCGTCTCCCTCCTCGTGACGGGCATCGTGCTCGCCCTCTCGGGTGCCGATCCCTTCGCCACCTTCGCCGCTATGGCTCAAGGAGCATTCGGTTCCATGCACGGCTTCGCCGAAACCCTGGTGAAGACCATCCCCCTGGCCCTGACCGGGCTGGGGGTATCACTGGCGTTCAGGCTCAGGTTCTGGAACATCGGAGCCGAAGGCCAGCTTACCGTGGGAGGCGTAGCGGCTGCATGGATGGCGCTCTTCGCTGGAAAGGGGCTTCCTCCCTGGCTCCTCCTGCCCGCCGTCCTCGCTGCAGGATGCGCCGCGGGCGCCCTGCTCGCCGCGGTGCCTGCCCTTCTCAAGACCAGGCTCAAGGTGGATGAGACCCTGGTCACCCTCATGCTCAACTACGTGGCCGTCCTCTTTTCCGAATACCTCTACTACGGCCCATGGAGGGATCCGAAGGGCTACGGCTTCCCCGGCTCGGCGCCCTTTCCGGAAGCCGCATGGCTTCCGCGCATCCTGGGCAGGGCCCATATCGGGATATGGTTCGCCCTCGGCCTCGCCCTCCTTCTCTGGATAGTGGTCAAGCGCTCCAGGTGGGGATTCGAGCTCACGATCATCGGCAACAGCCCCCGCGCCGCCCTCTACCAGGGCGTGGACGTGGAGCGCAACATAGTCCTCGCCGTCATGCTCTCGGGAGCGATTTCCGGCCTGGCCGGAGCCTGCGAGGTGACGGGCATATCCCACAGACTCCAGCAGGGCTTGAGCCTCGGCTACGGCTTCACGGCCATCATCATAGCCTGGATGTCCCAGCTCAACCCCATAGCCGTGCCCTTCGTAGCCCTCCTCATGGGTGGGATCCTCGTGGGAGGCGACCAGGTACAGCTGATGATGGGCCTGCCCTCGGCCATGGGATCGGTGATGCAGGGCCTCATCCTCTTCCCCTTGCTCGCCGGCTCCCTTTTCACCGAGTACAGGATCCGCGCCATACGAGGCCCGAAAGCGGCCGCCTGCGCGGACGAGGAGGCATGATGGGCCTTGTGAGCTCAATACTCGCAATAACGATACGGGCGGGCACCAGCCTCATCTACGCTACCATCGGCGAAATCCTGACCGAGCGCTCGGGGATCCTGAACCTGGGCATAGAGGGTATCATGCTCATGGGAGCCGTGAGCGGCTTCGCCGTCTCCTATTATACGGGAAGCCTCGCCCTCGCCCTCATCGCCGCGATGGCCGTGGGAGCCGCCATGGCCGCCGTGCATGCAGCCCTCACCGTAACCATGCGCGCCAACCAGGTGGTCTCAGGCCTGTCGCTGACCCTCTTCGGCACGGGATTCGCCAGCTTCCTCGGCCAGAGGCTCGGCCCCGGATCCAACAACTTCCGCCTCGTGGGCCTCAAGGCCGCCAAGTTCCTCCCGGTCAAGCTGGAGTTCCTCGCCGACATACCCATCCTGGGAGCCATCTTCAACCAGGATATTCTCACCTATGCCGTCTATCTCCTCATCCCTGCCGCCTGGTTCTACCTCTACCGCACCAGGCCAGGGCTCTGGCTCAGGGCCATAGGCGAGGATCCCCACACGGCCGACGCGATGGGCATAGACGTGATCAAGTCGAAGTACCTCTACACCATAGCGGGGGGAGCCCTCGTCGCCCTCGGGGGAGCCCATCTCTCCCTCTCCTACACACCCGGATGGGCCGAGAACCTCACGGGCGGCCGGGGCTGGATCGTCGTGGCCCTCGTGATCTTCTCAATGTGGAATCCGGCCCGCTCCCTCTGGGGAGCCCTCCTCTTCGGGGGCATCAATGCGGTCCAGTTCAGGCTCCAGGCCTCGGGCACCAACATCCCCGCCCCCTTCCTCAACATGCTCCCCTACCTGGGCACGATCGTGGTCCTGGTCGTCATAACCTGGTGGGAGGCCCTCTCCAAAAAGATCGGGGCCCCGGCCGCCCTGGGCGTGGCGTATATGCGAGAGGATAAATGAAGTCGGCTCGTTGAAAATAAGCCCTCGCCCAATCCACACGCGACCTTCTTGTCGGCTGTACGCAATTTCAAATTGCGTTCCGTCCGGTATCCGGGTATCATTGAAGGCCCGGGCGGGGCAAGGAGGCTGAATGGACAGAGCCATGGATAAAGCTTCCGGCGCCAAGCCGGCATGCGACCTCAACCTGGCCTCATGCACCCTCGTGGATCTCCTCTCGGGGCGCTTCGTCCCCGATTCCCTCGTCTCCATTCGGGACGGATTCGTGGTAGGCGTGAACGACGGGCTCGAGGCCGCACGAACCATCGATCTGGGGGGAAGGTTCCTCGCCCCCGGCCTGGTCGACGCCCATGTCCACATAGAATCGAGCCTGCTCTGCCCTGCCGAATACGCCAAGGTGGTCCTGCCCCGGGGGACCACCACCGTAGTGGCCGATCCCCACGAGATCGTCAACGTGATGGGCTACGACGGGATGCGCTTCATGCTCGCAGCCTCCGAAGGATTGCCCCTCGACATACGCTTCATGGTGCCCTCCTGCGTTCCCGCAACAGAGTTCGATACGGCCGGCTCCACCCTCTATGCCTCGGACATGTACCCCTTCCTGAGGGACGGGCGGGTCCTGGGCCTGGGCGAGGTGATGAACTATCCCGGCATCCTGGCGCGCGATCCCCGGCTCATGGACAAGATCGCCTTGTTCAGAAGCGCTGGAAAGCCAGTGGATGGCCACGCCCCCGGGCTTCGCGGCGCGGGTCTCTCGGCTTACATCAGGGCGGGCATAGGCTCGGATCACGAATGCACCCGGCCCGAGGAAGCCCTGGAGAAGCTCTCCAAGGGCATGTACATCATGCTCAGGGAAGGCTCGACGGCCAGGGACCTGGAGAACCTCCTCCCCGCGGTCACCACCGCGAACGCCTCCCGCTTCATGATCTGCTCGGACGACCGCCATTCTAACGACCTGCGGGACGAGGGCCACATGGACCACGCCCTGAGGCTCCTCTTGCGCGGAGGCGTCGATAGGATAGACGCCCTCAGGATCGCCTCGTCGAACCCGGCCCAGTGGTTCGGCATGGGGGAACTCGGCGCTGTCGCTCCCGGAAAGCGGGCGGACTTCGTCGTATTCTCCTCCTTCGAGGATTTCACGGCCGAGATGGTATTCGCCTCGGGCAGGCTCGTCGCCGAGAACGGGAGGCTCGTATCGGAGATCCCGAACCGCCCGCCAGCCCTGCGCGACTCGGTCAACATCAAGTGGCTCGAGGCTGAGGACTTCCGCATCCCCTACAGAGGCGGCAAGATCCGCGTCATCGAAACCCAGAAGGACTCCATCCGAACCTCCTGCTCCCTGGAAGACCCCAAGGTGGAGAGCGGCTTCTGCGTATCGGACACCCAGCGGGATATCATCAAAATATTCGTGGTGGAGCGGCATACGGGCTCGGGAAGGATAGGCAAGGGCTTCGTGCGCGG
>DATCUA010000323.1:0-2560 GCA_036567645.1 Rectinemataceae bacterium
TTGGCCAGGCCTTGGACGTGCCTCTCGAAAAATGGCTCTACAAGTACACGTTTCCCCTGGAAGCCCGGTATTCGGATATCGTCTTCGCGCGCGCGACCTACTCCCTCCTGGTGGACGACCTCATAGCCATAGGGACGACCACGGCGCTCTACTATGCCACGATACACCAGGACGCCACGAGGATACTGGCCGATATCTGCCTGGAGAAAGGCCAGCGGGCTCTCGTGGGGAAAGTGGCCATGGACCACAGGGAGCAGTGCCCCGACTACTACCGTGACGCTTCGCCCGACGAAGCCATCCGCGGGACAGCCGATCTCTTCGAATACATCGCGTCCAATCCCGACAACGCAGAAGGCAGGGTTCTGGCCGTGGTTTCGCCGAGGTTCATCCCCTCCTGCACGGATGCCACCCTGAAAGGGCTTGGCGTCCTGGCGAAGCAGATGGGTTGCCATGTGCAGACCCACTGCTCGGAAGGGGATTGGGAACATAGGTTCGTGATCGAGCGTTTCGGCCTGACGGATACCGAAGCCCTGGACAGCTTCGGCTTCCTCGGCCGCAAGAGCCTGCTCGGCCATGCCCCCCACATCACCGATCGGGATATGGACATATTCAAGGCCCGCGGATCGGCTGTTTCCCACTGCCCTCTGTCCAACGCCTACTTCGCCAGCGCCGTCTTCCCCCTGCGCGCAGCCCTCGAGAGGGGCTTGCATGTGGCTCTGGGAACCGATGTCTCCGGAGGGCCTTCCTGTTCCATGTTCGAAGCCATGCGGGAGGCTATAGCCGCTTCGCGCATGCTGGAGACGGGCAACGACGCGCGATATCCGCCCGAAGAGCGGCGAGGCAGGCCCTCGAGCAGGGTGGATTTCCGAGAGGCCTTCTACATAGCCACGACAGGAGGCGGAATAGCCCTGGACCTGCCCATCGGCAGATTCGCCCCCGGTTACCACTTCGACGCCATAGCCGTGGACACCAGGGCGCCCGATGGCTCGATCCGCCTCTGGGACGATCTCGATACGGGGGAAAAAATCCTCCAGAAGATCGTCTATACGGCTACCCGGCCCAATATCGCTTCGGTTTGGGTGGGCGGGCGGCAGATTCGCTAGACCCCCATGATCGACCATCGGACCTACGGATTCCGCGAGGACGACTACATCTACGCCGCTCATCCCGATCCTTCTTTCGCGCGGCGGAATTGGCTCAGCCTGGATGGCGAGTGGATCCTGGAGCATCGGGGGTCCGAGCGGAAGATCCGCGTGCCTTATCCAATAGGAAGCGAACTCTCTGGCGTGGACTTTCGGGACAGCGGGACCTTCATCTATCGGAGGGATTTCGAGATCCCGGGCTGGTCGGAGGAGAAGCGGTACCTGCTCAAGGTAGGCGCCGCCGACTATGAAAGCTCGGTGCGGGTGAATGGAATCGAGCTTGGGAGCCATGTCGGAGGCTACGCGTCCTTCGCCTTGGACATGAGCCACGCCCTCCGGGAAGGGACGAACCGGATAGAAATAGAAGTGAGGGACTCGCATAGCCCCTTCCAGGTGCGAGGCAAGCAGACCTTCCTCCGCGGCCCCTTCGCCGTGTGGTACGCGGGAATCTCGGGCATCTGGCAGCCGGTGTGGGTGGAGGAGACAGGCCCGGGACTGATAGCGCGGGCCGAGACGCGGGTCGATTTCGTATCGAGGCGCATCAGAGTCGTGGCCTACCTCGATATCGCCGACGAATCGCCCAACGCAGCTCGCGGGTGGGAGCTGTCGGTGTCCGTCAGGTCGTCTCGCGGGGTTCCGGGCAGTGGAACCGGCGGCTCCGGGGGTGAAGCCCCGGACGGATTCCAGGCCGCTCATTATGGAGAAAGAACATTCCTGGCCGAATATTCCGAGCGCGATGGGCGATTCGAGTGCTCGTTCGGATTCGATGAAATAGGCGCCGCATTGTGGTCGCACTCGGAGCCGAACCTCCACGCGATGAGCTTGCGGCTCTCCCGCGACGGAAAGCCCAGCGACCAGGTGGAATCCTATTTCGGCATCCGGGAGATCAAAACGGGCAGGGACGGAATCCGGATCAACGGGGATAAAACCTTCCTGCGCATGGCCCTCGTGCAGGGCTACTACCCCGGAGGCGTCTACGCGCCGGAGTCCTATTCCCGAATGGAATCCGACCTGGTGGCCCTTAAATCCCTGGGATACAACGGCGCCCGCGTCCACGAGAAGGTAGAGAGCCCCTATTTCAGCTACCTCTGCGACCGCCTCGGCATCATGACAAGCTTCGAGATACCCTCCTTCTACCTGCCCTCCTCTCGGGGCTTCGAGCGCTACGCCTCGGAGCTCGAGGAGCTCATCCTCAGGGATATGGCCCACCCATCCTGCATCATGCGGATGCTCTTCAACGAAACCTGGGGCGTCTGGGGCATATATGGCTGCCGCTCCAAGACCAGGAAATTCGTCTTGGCGATGCGCGATTTGGCGAAGAGGCTGGACCCCACGAGGCCGGTTATAGACAACTCCGGCTGGGAGCACATCAGGACTGACATAGTCGATGTCCACCACTATCTCCGCAGCGCAGCCCT
>DATCUA010000324.1:0-12386 GCA_036567645.1 Rectinemataceae bacterium
ACCAGCCAGGAGGAGCTCCTCGCCCTGGTCAAGGCTTTCAATGAAGACCCGCGCATCCACGGCATCCTCGTGCAACTGCCACTGCCCAAGCACATAGACGAAAGAGCCGTCATAGCCGCCATCGCGCCCGAAAAGGACGTGGACGGCTTCACACCCATCAATGTGGGCAGGATGGTTTTGGACGAGCCCTGCTATCTCCCCTGCACTCCCGCGGGCGTGGTAGAGCTCATCAAGAGGTCGGGAGTGCCCACCAACGGCGCCAGGGCCGTTGTGGTCGGCCGCTCTAACATCGTAGGCAAACCCCTGGCCAATCTCCTGGCGCGCAAGTCCATCAACGCGACCGTGACCATCTGCCATACCGGAACCAAGGATCTCGCCGCCCACGTTCGCGAGGCCGATATCGTCATAGCCTGCGCCGGAAAGCCAGGGCTGGTGACCGCCCAGATGCTCAAGCCGGGAGCCTGCGTCATAGACGTGGGAGTGAACAGGGTCGAGGATGCGAGCGCATCCAAGGGCTATAGGCTCAAGGGCGACGTCGACTTCGATGCCGCTTCGGCTGTCGCCGGCTGGATCACTCCAGTCCCGGGCGGGGTAGGCCCCATGACCATCACTATGCTCCTCGCCAACACGGTGCAAGCCGCAGCCCGGATTTCGGGCCTGGAGCCCTGAGGTGCTCGATGTCCAGTCCATGAGGGACGAACGCAGGGTGCCCATCCAGAAGGTGGGGGTGAAGGGAGCGCGCTATCCCATCGTGCTCAAGGATAAATTCGCTCAGACCCAGCACACCAACGCCGTGGTCAACCTCTACGCCGATCTTCCTCACGACTTCAAGGGCACCCACATGAGCCGCTTCATCGAGGTGTTCGAAGAATACCGCTCCGATATCTCCCTGCCACGGATCCTTGCTATGCTGGGCAAGATACGTCAGGAACTCGAGGCGGAGACCGCCTACTGCGACCTCCACTTTCCCTATTTCGTAGAAAAGCGCGCCCCCGTCTCGGGCCAGAGGTCGATCATGAGTTACGACTGCTCCTACGAAGCCAAGGCCTGGGAGGGAGGTCACAGCCTCCTGGTGGGAGCCGCCGTGCCCGTGCAGACAGTCTGCCCCTGCTCCCGGGCCATATCGGAAAGAGGAGCCCATAACCAGCGCGGGATCGTAACCCTCAAGGTCATGTCGGGCCCATTTTTCTGGTTCGAGGACATGATCTCCATCGTCGAGGACTCGGCATCGGCCGATCTTTTCACTCTCCTCAAGCGCGAGGATGAAAAGTTCGTCACCGAAAAGGCGTACGGGAGGCCCCGGTTTGTCGAGGACCTCGTGAGGGAAGTATATTTGCGCGTGGAAAAGCTCGGTATATTTCCGGCATTCTCGGTGGAAGCCGAGAATTTCGAGAGCATCCACAACCACTCAGCATACGCTTTTGTGGAGAAGAAGTGAGGAAAACCTATGTCTGACCAATATCCGGCAGATCCGCGCACCCTGAGCGACAAGGGCTCGAGAGGAGTGATGTCGGCCGGGGCGGGAGCCGGGCTTCTGGTAATCAACGCCCTCTTGGGAGTCCCTGTCCTGGGATGGGTGTTGTCAGCCGGCCTCATAGGCCTGGGTGCTATGGGAATCTTCGGCAAGACCAAGACGGACAAGGTCTCGGGAACCCTGCTTGGAGCCGCAGGCATTGCGGGTCTGGCCACTATGTTCCTTCCTGGGCTCTCGCGCGGCCTGCTCGGCCTTGGAGGCATGGGGCTGCTCATCTACGGCATCGTCAATATCGCTGGCTTCATAGCCGGCGTCAGGAAGAAGAGCTAGGATCAGCGCCTCAGCAATGAAATACCATCTCGAAACCTACGGCTGCCAGATGAACAAGGCCGAATCTTCGGCAATGGAATCGGCTTTGCGCGAGCGCGGTTGGTCCGCTTCAGAACCCGGTGAAGCCGATCTCGTGATCATCAACACCTGCACTGTCCGCGCAACGGCCGAAAACCGGGCGTGGGGCCGCATAGCCCACTATGCCGCGCTGAAGCGAGACAGGCAGTTTTCCCTCATGGTCGTAGGCTGCATGGCCGAGCAGTACAAGAAGCAGATGCTCGAGCGGGCTCCCGCTGTCGACTATGTCCTGGGAACCAATAGGAAGCAGGTTTTCGGCCTCGCGCTGGATCAGATCGAGGCGGGCAGCTCCTACGAGATCGATGACGAGGAGCCGATCCACATCTTCGACGACAGGCATGCCGAGCCGGGAGCCTTCCGGGCCTTCGTGCCTATCATGCATGGATGCAATAATTTCTGCTCCTACTGCATCGTGCCATACGTCCGGGGAAGGGAGATTTCCAGATCCCCTGCCGATATCGTCGCGGAGATCCTGGATCTGGAAGCCTCGGGCGTCAGGGAAGTGACCCTCCTTGGCCAGAATGTCAACTCCTACCTGTGGCACGCAGAAGGGCAGAACCTGGACTTTCCAGGGTTGCTCAGGCTGATCTCAGCCGCCCTGAAAGGTAAAGGGCGGGGGAGGGAAGGTGTCGGCTGGATACGATTCCTCACATCCCACCCCAAGGATCTTTCGCCCGATCTCATCGGGATTCTCGCCGCGGATCCCCTCTTCTGCCGCCACGTCCATCTTTGCCTCCAGTCCGGTTCGGATCGAGTCCTCGAGGCGATGAACCGAAAATATACGAAGGAGGGCTTTCTTTCCCTCGTGGAAGCCATGAAGAACAGCATACCCGGCCTCTCGCTCTCGACAGACATCCTCGTGGGGTTCCCGGGGGAGACAGAGGAAGACCTTGAGGAAACCCTGGATGCTATGCGAAAGGTGGGATTCAGCTACTCCTTCATGTACCACTTCAACCCGAGGGCGGGAACCAAGGCCGCGAGCCTCCCCGGACGCATTCCAGAGGCAGTCAAGCGAGAGCGCCTTTCCAGAGTCATATCCCTGCAGAAAGAGATAACCGCATCCCTTTTGAAATCCCGCATAGGCTCGGTGGATCGCGTTCTCGTCGAGGGGGGTTCTAGAAAATCCAAAACGGAACTCCTCGGGCGGACTGCACGAGACGAAATGGTAGTGTTCGCCGGTGAGCCCTCGAAGATAGGTTCCTTCGCATGGGTGCGACTGGAGGGGCTTTCGGGCAACACGTTCAAGGCGGTGGAGGTAGATGCTCCCTAGGCTGATTCCGGGGAAAGCCTGGGCCACGCTCGCGGTCCTGCTGGTCATCGCTGACCCATTCGCTCCGGCTTCCGCCCAGTCCGCGCAATCAGGGGCGGCTCAGGCGCCGAGCCTTTCCGCCACGAGGCAGAACCTCGCCAAGCGAGTGGGCGCTGAGGGGTTTGCCGCGCTTCTGGAGTCGAGCGCCCTCGCCTTGGCGCCCCGCGATGCACTCGCTGTCCTCGCCGAATTCATCCCCAAGGCGCCAGAGGCCTCGCGTTCCTCCCTCTACTCGCTCCAAGCCTCGCTGGGGCTGATAGCGGGCGAATACCTCCAGGCGGCGGCGGCACTGCAGAAAGCATATCCCGGCTCGCCCGAGCAGCTCATGAGAGCGAGCCGCTGCTACCTCGCAGGAGGCGATATTGCCCAAGCAGAAAAAATTCTCGCTTCCATCGCCGCATCCCAAGGCGGCACGCGCTATGCCGATGCGATAAGCCTCGGCAGGGCCTGGGTTGCACTCCTCTCCGGCGAGCCGGAAAGGGCCCGGTACCTCCTCGAAACCCTCGCCAGCGCCAAGGGCCAGGCTCCAGAGCGAAGGGAAGCCCTTTTCCTCCTATGGATGCTCTCTATATCGCCCGATGCTTCGCGCACCTACCTGGCAGCCTTGAAAGCAGACTTCCCTTCATCCATGGAATACGCCGCAACCCAGTCCCGGCTGAGCTTGAAGCCGGCAGCCTGGCTTCTCAACGCTCTGCACTCGAACTCCGCAACGGACTCTGACCGCGCGATCTGGGAGAAGCGTCCTGATTCAGCTACAGAGGCGACAAACGCGAAGACTCCGGCAGAGCTCCAGGTTGGCTGGTTTTCCCGCGAAGAAAACGCCAGAGCCTTGAGGTCGGCCCTGGTTGCCAAGGGATTCGAAGCATACGTGGAGGAGGGAGCCAGCTCCCAAGGCGAAAAACGCTGGGCAGTGATCGTCAAGGCCAAGACTGACTGGATCCAGACCCAGGCCCAGCTCAAGGATCTCGGATACGAGTCCTACCTCATATCCCAACCCGATTAGTCCGCCTCTTTTCGCATGATGATGTCGGGTTTGTAAAGAGGCTCGTAGCTCCGGGCTTTCATCCGTATCTCCCGCAGGGTTATAGTCTCCACCCCATCCGGACCGGGCGCGGGGCCCATGACGAGAAAACTCCTTCGTCCCTTTGGATCGGCAGGTTCGTCTTCCACTATGAGATCCAGGATCAGCTCGCCATCCAGCTCGGAGAGTTCATAGAAACCTCTCAACGTTCCGTCCGCTTCCCCGAACGCGAACTTTCCGCCTCGCAGTTCGATGGATACGGCATAGGAAGAGAAACGTCCCTCCAGATGGCTCCCCGAAGCCTCTCCTGCTGGGGAAAAGGCAGGCAGGGCGGAGGTTTGCGGGGCTCCGGCACGCAGCGCTACGAAGGCGGTTCGGGCCGTTCCCGCGATGCGGACATAACGCCCATTCCAGGGCTCTTGGGGGGAAAACCTCGCTGTCTGCCTCTGGAAGGAGCCTATTTCTATCTTGTCCACTCCGACGAGATCGATCGTCAATAGCCGAGCCAAGTCGGGGACGGCCGAGTTTTCCACTGCCAGGCGAATTCCGGCGAGAGAGGGGCTCGCCTCATCCCAGGTCCATATCTGGATATTTTTCTTCACCTGGATGGCGATTTCCCGCGAAGACGCACCGAATGAGAGGAGGACGGGTTCCGCCTCCCACGTCTCGGATTCCTTGACCCACAGACCTTCCAAGAAGCCGAGGAAGTCCTGCACCGAGCCTGTGGCTATCGAATCGATATAGTCTTTCTCTACCTTTTCCCCCAGCACAGGAAGGCTGGGGCCGGCTATGTAGCGCCTTTTCGATTCCGAATAGGTATAGAGGGTGAGGTTCCTGTCCAAGGCCCCTGATCCCTCAGGCCCCGGGCTATAGACGGCTATCGAGTACTGCCCTCCCGATTCCCGAGCCCCTCCTTCGCGATCGGGGCCGAGGAGTTCCAGTTTGAGTCCCGATCCCTGGAAGATGGTCTCGAAGAGCCTTTTGCCCGAGTCCCTTCGCGCGAAGACGCTGAGTGTCTGATTGCCCGACTCGTCTATGCCGAAGCAGAGGAGTTCCATATCGGGGCTACCCAGGATGTCCCGCGGTTGGAATACGAAAGCCTTGGGCTTGACCGCCTCGGTTTCGCCTTTCCAAAGGCGGTAATAGGCCCCGGTGACAGCCTGGTACTCGGCGACTATGACGGAGAGCCTGCGCGTGCCGGATTCTGTGGATCGGGGACGGGAGACGATCACCTGCTCCATCTCCTCGTCCTCGTCGAGGTTGATGTCGAAGGCTTGGAGGAAGGTTTCATCGGCCTCGGCCGAAATCCTCGCCGAGGTTCCGGTTTTCTCCGCATCGGCTTCGCCATGCGAGAGATCCTGGCTGGAGGTAAAATCGTAGCTTCGCTCGGAGACGGGCAGACTGGCTTCCAGTCTCTCCCTGCGCATCCTCGCCGTCAGCGCCATGATGAATACGAAAGCTATGGAAAAACCGAGTATGAGCATGACTCGTAGTACTTTGCGCATAGGAGAACCGGATTTCTTGTATCACGGCAGAGCATGAAGGGGCAAGCTTGGATCGAGACCATCGGCGGTAGTTCGAGGAGAACTGGACTGGCCTGCCGCGGGGGCTTGTGCTAGAATCCGTTGTTGAGAGAACTCTGTGAACAAATCCGCTTCTGTCCAGTTTGTGCGCCTGGCTTCGGCCCTTGTTCTTGTGTTGGCCATCGGGCTCCTCTGGTTCGTCGTCGCCAGGGAAGCGTCGAGGAAAGATCTCTATCTCGAGTACGAGGCTTACCGCGCTTCGATCACCATTCTGGATGAGTACCGCAGAGACCAGAGCTTTGTCCCGGATTTCGATCCAAGGATTATTGGATTCGGCTTCTACTCGATCGATGGACGCGCCCTCTCACGCTTCGGATCGGCTCCGGCCAAAATGAGCGACCCTCCCGTCTCCATATCGAGGGATTCAGCCGACAGATCGGGACTTCCCGGTAATTTTTCCGTCAGCTTTTCCCCATCGAGGGATTCCATCCGCCTTATCAGGGCTTCGGGTATGGGTGGGCAGGCGCGGATCATGGGATTGGGACGGAACAGGAGGGATTTGCCAATCCCGGGAGCGGCTACTCAGTATTTCACCTGGATAGAGTATTCAGCTGCCGGGGGCGCCGCAGAGCGTCTCCAGCTCATTCTAGCAGCCGTTTTCACCACTGTCGCCCTCATCGTGCTTTTCGTGCTCCTTCTGCGCCTCGGCGCGCGGAACGAAGCCATGCAGAGGAGGGAACTGGAGAATAGGGAGCTCATTCAGCTAGGGGAGGCGGCGCGCACCCTCGTGCATGAAATAAAGAACCCACTGGGCATTTTGCGGATTCAGACGGCTCGCCTGAGGCGAGGGGGAGGGGATCCTTCTTCCTTGGCCGGAGCCGTCGATATCATGGATGGGGAGATTCAGAGGCTTTCGCTCCTCGCTGATAGGATACGGGATTTCCTGCGCTCAGGAAGGGTGAGCCTCGCGCGGGTCGACCTCAAGGCATTCCTCGAGTCCTTCGCGATCCGCTATGCCGACCTTGCCGGAAGCGGGGCCGAGCTTCAGATAGAGCTGCCATCGGTAGACGGCGCCTGGGTTCTAGCCGATGAGGACAAGCTCCTCATGGCCATGGACAATCTCATGAGGAACGCCATCGAAGCGGTGGAAGCAAAACATGAAGGGGAAAAGCTCATCCGTATGAGACTCTTCTCCCGCGATGCCAGATGGTGCGTCTCCGTGGCCGATTCCGGAGCGGGCGTGAGCGCCGAGCTCAGATCCAGGATTTTCGATCCTTTTTTCACAACCAAGGAAAAGGGTTCGGGGATCGGGCTCGCCCTGGCCCGCAGCTTCGCCCAGGCTTGCGGAGGCAACCTGGAATACGAGGGGAGCGAGGGAGCCGGGGCTGTCTTCGTCCTTTCTCTCCCACGCGCCAAGGAAGCCGTTGGATAGGGAAGGCACCTGCTCCCTCAAAGTCTGGAGAAGACCCTCTTTATAATCTTCAATGCCGATTTCATCTCTTCTTCGGAAATCACCAGGGGAGGGGCGAAGCGGATGATGTTCCCGTGGGTCTGCTTGGCCAGGAGTCCAGCTTCCTTCAGTTTTAGGCAGACTGAGTAGGCATCGAAACCTTCCTCGAATACCGCCGCGTTCAGAAGGCCCTTTCCCCGTACCTGCTCGAGGGGCGCGCATCGGATCGTCTCCATTTCTCCTCTGAAAAGCCTGCCCATGACGAATGCCCTCTCGTCGAGCCTCTCGTCTTCCAGCACTTCGAGCGCCACCCTTCCTACTGCTGATGCCAGGGGGTTCCCTCCGAAGGTGGATCCGTGGGTGCCGGGAGTGAATACCGACATTACCCTCCAGTCCGCCACGATGGCTGACAGGGGCAGGATCCCGCCTCCGAGAGCCTTGCCCAGGCACATGATGTCGGGGCGGGCTTCCTCGTACTGCCAGGCGAATCTCTTGCCCGTCCTGCAGAACCCCGTCTGGATCTCGTCGAAGACGAGGAGGATGCCCGCTGTGTCGCAGATATGTCTCAGTTTGGAGAGATAGCCGTCGGAAGGCACGACTACTCCCGCTTCGCCTTGGATGGGCTCGACGATGATGGCTACCGTTCTCGGGTCGAGCGCCGATGCCGCGGCATCTGGATCTCCGAATGGGATAGTGTCGAATCCGCCGGCAAGGGGGCCGTAGCCTGAATAGGAGTCCGGATCCGTGGACATGGAGATGGCTGCGAGAGTTCGGCCATGGAAGCTTCCTGCTGCGCAGATTATCCTCTGTTCCCCATCGGGTATGCCCTTCCTCTCGTGGCCCCAGCGTCGGCAAGCTTTTATGGCCGTTTCGACAGCCTCGGCTCCCGTGTTCATGGGAAGGGCGGCCTCGTAGCCTGTGAAAGAGCACAGCATCTTGAGGAATGTGCCGAGCTCCTCGTTGTGGAATGCCCGTGAGGTTAGGCTGACCTTGTCCAGCTGGGCCTTGGCCGCAGCGACAATCCGGGGATGGAGATGGCCGTGGTTCAGGGCTGAGTAGGCGGAGAGAAAGTCCAGGTACTCCTTGCCTTCCGGGTCCACGGCCAGACAGCCCCGTGCCCGGGATATCACCACTGGTAGGGGATGGTAATTGCGAGCTCCATAAGTCTCGTCGAGCGTTATGCAATCCCGGCTCTCCATCTTTCTGTCCCCCTACTGCATTTCGATGATGGTTCCCTCGCGGGATTCATTCGTAGGAATACGTGATGCCCGATCGCCGGTCGAAGCGCTCTAGCGCGAGGTCTATGAGGGCGTCGATGAGTTCGGGGTAGGGAATGCCCCCTTCCTTGCAGAGCATGGGATACATAGAGATCGGTGTGAAGCCAGGAATCGTGTTGACTTCATTGAGGAACATTTTCCCCGTGCGCCTCTCGAGGAAGAAGTCCACTCGAGCCATGCCCTCCAGGGAAAGGATCTTGTAAGCCTTGACAGCAAGATCCCTGAAAGCTTCGGTCTGTTCGGGAGAAAGGGGGGCTGGAACCCTGAGGGTGGCGCCGTTGGGATCCTTGTACTTCGCCTCGTAGTCGTAGAATTCGTGGCTGGGGATGATCTCTCCCGGCGAAAACGCCCTCGGCTCTTCGTTTCCCAAGACGGCGCATTCGATTTCCCTGGCCTGGATGTACTCCTCTACGAGGACTTTCTCATCGAAAAGAAAGGCCTTTTCAAGGGCTGATGCTAGGGCTTCCACATCTCCAACCTTGGACGTTCCTACTGAGGATCCCGAGCAGGCTGGCTTGACGAAACAGGGCCAGCCGAACCTCCCTTCCACTCTGCGCGCCAGGGAATGGATGAACTGGCTCGAGTCCATCTCCCGGGATCTCACGAGGATGGAGTCCACCACGGGCAGGCCATTGGCCAAGAGGAGCTCTTTAGTCACGTGCTTGTCCATGCCCACCGCCGAACCGAGGATGCCAGCTCCCACGTAAGGCAGGCATGCGCACTCGAGGAGGCCCTGAACGCTTCCATCCTCCCCGAAAGTGCCGTGAAGCACGGGGAAGACCACATCGCAGGGGAGTTCATCGACTCCTCCCTTGGGATTGTCCACGAGGAGTCCCGCTCCGGGAGACACGTATACCCTCCTGCCGCACGTATCGATTTCCAGTCCTCCCATCTCGGGGGGATCTCGTGTAATTTCGGGTCCATCCTCCTGGAGGAACCATTCGCCCGTTTTGCTTATGCCCACCAGTATCGGCTTGTACGCCGTCCTGTCCAGATTGCGCAGGATGGAAGCCGCAGATATCAGGGAGACTTCATGCTCGCCAGAGCGGCCACCGAAGAGCAGTACTATGGTTTTCATGGCCTATCCTTTGCCTTCAGGTCTGGATTCGCTATTGCCGGTTTCCGAACCCCAACTCGTCCAGGGCTCGTTCCGCTTCAGATATCTCATCATAGGGTAGCGTCTTGTCTGAATAAATAATGGAATTCTCATGGCCCTTGCCGAGAAGGAGTACAAGATCCCCCTTTCGAGCCATGCCGAAAGCCCTGCGTATGGCAGTGGGCCTGTCGGGAATGAGATGGAGTGATGATCCCCGCTCCAGGTCGGGGCAACCGGAGGCGATTTCCTCGAGGATGCTCTCGGGGGCTTCGCCGCGAGGATCTTCGTCGCACAAGAAGAGCATGTCGCAGTACTTGGCGGCGATCTTCCCCTGGAGGGGGCGCTTGGCCCTGTCCCTCTCTCCGCCCGAGCCAAAGAGGCATAGTATCCGTCCCTCTACTCGCTCCCTCAGGGGAGGCAGGACTGTCTCGAAGGATGATGGGGTATGGGCGTAGTCGATTATGACTTCAAATGGCTGACCTCGATCCACCCGGGTCATCCTGCCTCGGACAGGTTTTAGAAGGTGAAGCATGGGCACAAGGCTTTCCCATCCCCTGCCCGTGATCCCAGATACGACGGCGAGGGCGGCGAGAGTGTTGCCTACGTTGAATCGGCCCGGCAGATCTATCCTCGCCTGGATTTTGCCGCCCCCGGGGCCGCTGAGAGCGAAGCTCGATCCTTTCTCATCGGATTCAATCTCCGATGCTATGTAATCTGCTTCGGCTCCCTTGTCCGAATAGCGTATGATGGGCACCGACGAGAGTCCGGCGAAGAAACCGGAACTCGGATCGTCGGCGTTGACGACGCCGAATCGGGGCGGGGAGGTGAGGATGGCATCCCGACCATCGGCGCCTATCCAGGATTTTACGCTTCCCTGAGAGAGGTTTCGGAACAGATTGGCCTTGTCGCTTCGGTAATTCTCCCACGTGCCGTGAAACTCCAAGTGCTCGTGCGTGACGTTCGTCAAGACGCCGACATCGAAATCTACATCGGCCAGCCTGCCCGTGCGGCTGCTCAAGCCGTGGCTCGATGCCTCCACCACCGCGAATTCGGCGCCCCCGTCCCGCATGGAAGCGAGCATTGCCTGTACCGAAGTAGCCTCGGGAGTAGTCTGGTGCTCGGGATTGGGCATTTCGCCTGCGCCCGAATCGGACATGACGGTGGAGAAGAAACCCGCCTTCTTCCCGGCGAGCTTGAGAAGTTGGTAGATGAGGTAGACCGTGGTCGATTTGCCCTCGGTGCCCGTGACCCCGATTACCGCTAAGGAAGCCGAAGGCCTACCGTGGAAGGCTGCCGCCGCGGGTGACATGGCAAGGCGGGCGTCGGGAACCCTGAGGTATGCTATTCCATCCTCGTATCTTGGCAGCATGCGCTCGTGTATGACCGCCGCCGCCCCGCGGGATATGGCCTGGGCGATATAATCGTGTCCATCCGAATGCAAGCCGGGGAAGGCGAAGAAAAGGGAGCCCGGAGAGCATTTCCGTGAATCGTACTGGAGATCTGTGATACCGGGATCGGTATTACCCCGTCTTTCGAGAACCGAAATCGAGTTCAGGAGAGCTGAAAGAGGTCTTTGCACCCGAAGAGGATACCATGCAGAAGACAAAGCTTCAAAGGGGGAGGAGAAAGGGCGTCCTGAGAACCCTTGTGGCCGCGAAGCCAGGCTGCAACGAAGGAGGGTTTCCGTCAGGGAAGCCTTCCCGGACGGAAACCCTATGTCAGAGGACTACCTTGAGTCCCGCGTAGGCGATGAAGGGCAGGGTTGATACGTCGATCGAAGCCAAGTCCGAAACATCGGTGAAGCCCATCAGGCCGCCTCCCAGCCGGAAGGCTTTTTTCTTTCCGAGAGCCAGCCAGACGGACAGATCCGGGATGAGGAAGCCAGCCGGCTCGACGCCGAAGACATTGGGAATAGTATAATAGCCGAAATAGTAGCCTCCGACGCTCGCGTCGATCATCAGGCTACCGAGAGCCAATTCGAGCTGGACCATGGGATAGCCGAGGTTGGCCAGGATGGCTGTCCAGATCTTGGCCCCGATGCCGAGCTTGATGATCCCCATATCCACCTGGAAGAGGAGGCCCAGGTTCGGAATCGGTATGATCCCCAAGGTACCGACGATATCGGCCACCTCCTCGCCCAGCCCGAGGCTCTCGAGGGATGAGGCTCCGACGAGGGGCGCCGAGGCGCCTATCTCGAAGCGGAACTGCCCGAATGCCGAGGTGGCGCAGAATACGGCAATGAGGGCGATGAGCAGCGTCTTTTTCATCGGACTCTCCTGAAGAAGGGCCTTTCTGACCGCCCCTCCTCTTTCATACTATAAGGCATAGTTTTAGAAATGCAAGATCTCGCCAGCCTGGAGGCTTTACCCTGTGCGCTGAGCCGGAGTACTGTCGTACTATGTATGAGACGAGAGTGGAGGCCGGATTCGCGGCGGCTCATAGACTTGTCCATTACAATGGCAAGTGCGAGCGTTTTCACGGGCACAACTACAAGGTGCGAATCTGGGCAAAGGGAGAGAGCCTCGGCGAAGGCGGCATGCTGGTCGATTTCGGCCTCCTCAAATCAGCCTTGGGCGAAGTGCTTGCAGAGCTCGACCATAGCGATCTCAATGAGATACCGAGCTTCGCTGATGATCCCAGCGCGGAACGGATAGCCCGCTATATATTCGAGTCAATAGCTTCGGCGCATCCTGAGTTGCCTATCTCGGCAGTGGATGTTTTCGAAACCGACACTTCGATGGCTCGATATAGTCACTAGTGTCACCAAGATCGTGTTTGCCCTTCGAGGGAGAAATAGAGCGGGCTGGTTCGAATGCCAGGAAGATTGT
>DATCUA010000325.1:0-10719 GCA_036567645.1 Rectinemataceae bacterium
TGACCTTCGGCCTCCTCCTCATCGTGGGCCTGATGGGCAAGTCCGTCGTCAAGGGCATGATAGCGGCGGCATTCGGCCTCCTCCTTTCCCTTATCGGCCAGGACCCGGCCACGGGGACGGACCGCTTCATCTTCGGCCAACTCTGGCTCCTGGACGGGGTGGAGTTTGTGGTGATGGCCATGGGCCTCTTTGGCATCTCTGAGATCCTCATCAACGCCGAAAAGGACATGGCTATAGCCAAACCGCCCAAGGTAAAGGGCTTCATACCTCCCAGGAGCGAATGGGCGCCGGCCACCAAGGCCATCGGGCGGGGAACCGTGATAGGCATGGTCCTGGGGCTCATCCCCGGAGCCTCGGCTTCGGTAGCCTCGCTCCTATCCTACTCAACGGAGAAAAGGCTGGCCAAGGATCCGAGCCGCTTCGGCAAGGGGGCCATAGAGGGCGTGGCCGGGCCCGAGACGGCCAACAACGCCTTCGCGGGCGCCGCCATGATACCCCTCCTCACCCTGGGCATCCCCAGCTCGCCCACGGTGGCCATCCTCATCGGAGCCTTCACCATGCACGGACTCGTGCCCGGCCCCTTGCTCTACGAGCGCAACCCCGTCTTCCTCTGGGGCCTCATAGCCTCCATGTTCATCGGCAACGTGGTGCTCCTCGTCATGAACCTGCCCATGGCCAACCTCTGGGCCAAGGTAGCCCGCATCCCCTACAAGCTCCTGGCTCCTCTCATCCTCCTCATCTGCATGGTGGGGGTGTACAGCGTCAACCGGAGCATAGCCGAGATAGGCTTGCTCATCCTCTTCGGAGTCATCGGCTATTTCATGAAGAAGCTGGAAATACCGGGCGCGGCCGTCATCTTGGCATTCATCCTGGGCAACAATCTCGAATACACCCTGGTCCAGACCCTGTCCATGTCCAGGAACGGCCTCCTCTATCTCTTCCAGAGGCCCATATCGGGCGTGATGATGAGCCTCTGCATCTTGATCCTGATCGGAAGCATAGTCTCAGCCGTGCTCAAGAAGCGCGATCTCCTGGCCAAGGACCAGGAAGTCTAGGTGCCGCGCCGAGCCCTTGGGGCTCCGGCTACGTATATAGGAGGAAGAAATGGCAAAGAAAGGAAAGACCGGCAGGAAGGCCGCGGCCTTCGTGGTTCTGGCGATAGCACTGGCGGCGGTCCTGCCCCAGGCGGCTTTCGCCGTCGATTATCCTAAGAAGCCGATAACCGCCATCGTCGCTTTCGGGGCAGGCGGCGGGACGGACTTGGCGGCGAGGATCATCCTCAAGTACGCCGAGAAGTACATCGGCGGAACCTTCGTCGTGGACAACAAGCCGGGAGCCGGCGGGGCCATAGGCTTCACGGCCATAGCCCAGGCGCCCAAGGACGGCTATACCATCGGCATGATCAACCCCCCCAGCGTCCTCTTCAACCCCATCCAGCTGGGCGACAAGGTAAAGTACAAGCTCGAGGACTTCGCCCTCATAGCCAACTTCGTCAGCGATCCCGGCGCCATCATGGTACCCTACGACAGCCCCTTCAAGACCCTGAAGGACGTCGTGGACTACGCCAAGAAGAACCCCGACAAGCTCCGCGTCGGCTACGGCGGGCCGGGCACCCAGGAAGCCCTCACCCTGAGGAAGTGGGAGCAAAGCAACGCCATCAAGATCCTCAAGGTCCCCTTCACCGGCACCGGGCCCAACCTCACCGCCCTCCTCGGCAAAAACACCGAGGTCATGTTCGCCAACGCCTCCGAGATCATGCCTCAGTACACGTCCAAGCAGATCAGGGTCCTGGCCGTGGGAACAGCAAAGCGCTTCGACTGGATGCCCGAGGTCCCAACCTACAAGGAAGCCGGCTTCGATGCCACCCAGATGGCCATGCGCGGACTGGCCGCCCCCAAGGGCGTGGATCCCGCCATCCTAGCTAAGCTCTCCGAGGCCATGAAGAAGACCTTCGACGACCCCGAATTCAGGCAGAAAGCCGCCGAAGCCAGCCTCCCCCTCGACTACCAGGGCCCAGAGGAATTCCTCAAGACCCTCGAGGAGCTGGACATCTTCTACCGCGCCGAGTACGCCAAGAATCCTTGGTAAAGTCGAACGCCGCGGGCGCGGGTCTCCTGCCCGCGCCCCCGTGGCTCAAGCGAATTCAGGGTGGGGCCTTCCTGCGTCCTCACCCTTTTTTTGCCCCGCCCCTTTTTTACCTCTTTACGTTTGCCCCTGTTAGGCTCGCCCTTCACCCCGCGCCTAAGCGGCCATATAATGCATTTCCATGAAAGCAGCCATATTCCATTCCTTCGGCGCGCCCATCGAAATATCCACTGTCCCCGATCCCGAGGCTCCGCGTGGCGGAGTCGTCCTGAAGGTGGACGCCACCGGCATCTGCCGAAGCGACTGGCATGGCTGGCAGGGCCACGACACCGATATCAAACTGCCGCACGTCCCCGGGCACGAGCTGGCAGGCACGATCGTCGAGCTGGGCGAGGGCGTTAAGAATTGGAAGCCGGGCGAGCGGGTGACCATGCCCTTCGTCGCAGGATGCGGGCATTGCGGCCCCTGCCTTTCGGGCAACCAGCAGGTTTGCGACCACCAGTTCCAGCCCGGTTTCACTCACTGGGGCTCCTTCGCCCAGTACGTGGCCATACACTACGCCGATATGAATTTGGTACGCCTTCCGGATTCCATGGATTCCGTCTCGGCTGCAAGCCTCGGCTGCCGCTTCGCCACCGCCTTCCGCGCCCTGGAAGCGCAAGCGAAGGTGCGCGCAGGCGAGTGGGTAGCCATCCATGGCTGCGGAGGCGTCGGGCTGTCCGCCATCATGATAGCAACGGCCATGGGCGCCAGGGTGATAGCTGTCGACATCCAGGCCGACAAGCTCGACATGGCGCGCCGCCTCGGCGCCGAGACGACCATAGACGGCCGCGCCAATCCCGACATCGTCGGCGCTATAAAGGACGCCACAGGCGGAGGCGCCCAGGTTTCCATGGATGCCCTCGGCAGCCTCGGCACCTGTTTCAACTCGGTTGCCTGCCTCGCCAAGCGGGGGCGGCACGTGCAGGTTGGCCTCATGCTGGGCGACCAGCATCATCCCGCCATCCCCATGGATCTCGTCGTAGCCCGCGAGCTGGAGATCTACGGCAGCCACGGAATCCAGGCTCATCGGTACGGAGCCCTTCTGGGCATGGTGGAATCGGGAATCCTGCGGCCCGAACTTCTGGTGACGGATCGCTACACACTGGAAGAGGGCGTCGAGTTTCTCCAGCTCATGGATCGATTCCCCGGAACAGGCATACGAGTCATCGATAGGTTTTGATATTGGTATAAGGAGATCCTGAGCGCCTGTGGGCGGAGTATCTCAGATATGGTAGATTTGCCTCGGAGGATGGACGATGATTCAACGCACGCACAGCGCCTTCCTGAAGGGCGAAAAGCCCAGGCTCGAGGCCGTAATAGCGGCCTTGGCCAAGAAGTACGACTATATCTCGGTCCTCGCCACGGACGACCGCGGCCTCTCCTATTCCGCAACCCCGGGAGAGACCAGGACGGGCGAGCCCATGTGGATACAGCGCGGATTCGTATTCCGCGTGCAGAAGGGCGGCCGCGTGGCGGAATACGCCTGTTCTGATTTAGGCGCCGCTTCGGCACATGATGCCGCCAATCGCGTTTCGGCCCATCTGGATAGCCTCTTCTCGAGCCCGGGGGCGGAAAGCGCCATGTCCTATCCGCCCATACCCGACGAGCCCATTGTAGCGGAGTACCTGGGCGAAATCGCCGAAGACCCCTTCGCCGCCGATCCCGAACTCGTCCTCAAGCGCCTTGTCGACTTGCGGGAAAAGCTCACCGACGGCACGGTCGTCGTCATGGCCCAGAGCCGATACGAATGCGTGGAACTTTCCCGCCTCTTCATCTCCCCTCGACGCAACCTCTTCCAGAGCTTTCTCTGGTCGCAGGCTTACATATTCGGCGTGGCGCGACGCGGCCAGACAACCAAGATGTCGTACCGTTCCGCCTCGGGCCGCAGGGGGCTCGAGATCTTCGCCGACCTCGAGGCCAAGTTCCCCTCACTCAAGGAAGAGCTCTCCGCCATCCTCGACGCAGTCAAGATCGAGCCGGGGGAGTACGAGGTCATCCTCGATCCCGACATGGCGGGCACCTTGGCGCACGAGGCCTTCGGGCACGGGGTGGAGACGGACATGTTCCTCAAACGCCGCGCAAAGGCCGAGGAATATCTGGGCAAACGAGTGGGTTCCGATCTCGTCGACATGTTCGATGGGGCGGCCGGCGTCGACCAGACCGGCTCCTTCCTCTTCGACGACGAAGGTCGGCTAGGCACAACGACCAAGATCATTGAAAAAGGAATACTCCTCCAGGGCATATCCGACACCTTATCCGGCCTCGCCCTGGGCATCCCCCTCACGGGCAACGGACGCAGGGAAGCGTATTCCCACAAGGCATACGCCCGCATGACCAACACCTACTTCGCCCCAGGAACGTCCCGGCTCGAGGATATGATCGCTTCGGTCAAGAAGGGCTGGGCTCTTTCCCGGCTCAACGCCGGCATGGAGGACCCGCGCAACTGGGGCATCCAGCTCCTCTGCATGGTCGGCAGGGAAATAGTGGACGGAAAGTTCACCGGCAGGGTGGCCAGCCCCGTGGTCTGCTCGGGCTATGTGCCCGACGTGCTGGGCGCCATCGACATGGTCTCGGGCGATTTCGAGCTTTCGGGCTCGGGAGCCTGCGGCAAGGGACACAAGGAGTACGCCAAGGTTTCCTCGGGCGGGCCCTATCTTAAAACCAGGATGAGGTTGGGATGATGGTTGACAGAATCAAAGCCGCCCTCGAACGGGCAGGAAAGAAAAGCGGCAGGACAGCCGCCGATTGGCGCATAGTGACCGTTGAAACTGAGAGGCTGGAGCGATATTTCGTGCGCCGCTCCATGGAGCAGGCCCGGGCCGTGGACGAGACCCAGCACACCCTCACCGTCTACGTGGACACCGAATCGGAGCAAGGCAAGCTGAGGGGCGAGGCATCCGTATCCATCCAGGCCAGCCTCACGGAAGACGAGCTCGACGACAAGATAGGGCGCGCCCTCCTGGCCGCGTCCAAGTCGAAGAATCCCTGGTTCGAGCTTCCCGGCCCAGCAGAGCCCTCGACCCTGCCCACGGCATCTCAATTCCAGGAGCTGGGCATGGATGCGGGCATGGAGCTCTCTGCCTCGGCTCTCTTCAGCCCCGAAGCCGCCGGCTCTTCCGACGCCGCATCCGGCGCCGCATCCGGCGCGCGAGTCAATTCCCTCGAGCTTTTCTTGAGCAGAGAAAAGCGCTCCTTCCTGAACTCCAGGGGCCAGGCCTTCAGCCTAGCGAAATGGAAGGGCTATACCGAGTTCGTCGTCGACTGCCCATCGAAGGGCGGCCCCGTGGAACTCTTCGACGATCTCGAGTTCGATCGCCCCGACCAGGAGCGCTTGGCCGAGGCCACGGGCTCCCGTCTCGCCCAAGTGGCCGACAGGGCCAGGGCCATCCCCCTGCCCCGACTCGGAGATATCCCTGTCATTCTAGTGGGTAAGGAAGCCGAGGACGTGTTCGGCTGGTTCTTTTCCAACGCACAGACCACCATGGTATTCACCAAGGCCTCCACATTCGCCGTGGGCAAGGAGGTGCAGTCGACGCTTTCCCAACCCGCCGAACCCCTCGACCTCTGGGCCGAGCCCGATCTTTCCGGCCTGCCCGCTTCGAGCCCCTTCGACTCCGACGGCTTTCCGCTGGAGCGAACCCAGGTGATAGAAAAGGGAGTCTGCAAGAACCTCGTCGGCTCCATTCGCCACGCCGATTGGCTGGGCGTCGAGCGAAAGGGCGCTTTCCCTCTCTTCTCGGTCGGCCCAGGGTCCGAGAGCCTCGCTTCCCTGCGATCAGGCCCCTACCTCGAGCCAGTGATGTTCTCTGATTTCAGGCTGGATCCCGTTACCGGGGATTTCGGGGCGGAGATACGGCTCGCCTATTGGTTCGACGGCGCGGAGCGCAGGCCCGTCACGGGCGGCTCCATTTCAGGCTCCGTGGCCGAGTTCAAGTCGACTATGCGCTTTTCGGCGGAGCGCGGGCTTGCAACCCGCTCGCTATGCCCCAAAGCAGTGCTTATCCATGGCTTGAGCATCACCGCGGGGGAATGAGCGCCGAATCCGAAGCGTTCCGGACGGGCGCCTGCGAGCGGATTATACCGGGGGGCGGCCGATTAAGGCCGCCCCCTTCTCATCGGATGGCCTTGAGTAGGGCCTCGGTCTTGTCTACAGCCTCCCAGGCGAAGCCCTCGCGGCCGAAATGCCCGTACGCGGCCGTGGGCCTGTACTGGGGATTCTTCAGCTTCAGCGCCTCGACTATTCCCTGGGGCGAAAGATCGAACACCTTGAGCACGGCGGCGGATATAGCGTCCTCGTTCGCCTTGGCCGTACCGAAGGTGTCCACGAGGACGGAAACTGGCTCGGGAACGCCGATGGCGTAGGCGAGCTGGATCTCGCAGCGCTCCGCAAGCCCTGCGGCCACGATGTTCTTGGCTACGTAGCGCGCCATGTAGGCCGCCGAGCGATCCACCTTGGATGGGTCCTTGCCTGAAAAAGCCCCGCCTCCGTGCCTGCCCATGCCTCCGTAGCTGTCGACGATGATCTTGCGGCCGGTCAGCCCCGTGTCGCCCGCCGGTCCGCCTATGACAAAGCGCCCCGTCGGATTGATGAAATATTTGGTACGCGAGTCAAGGAGTCCCGTCGGGCCGAGCACGGGCTTGAGCACCCGCTCAATCAGTGTTTCTTTAATCTCTTCGTAGCCGAGAACAGCGCCTTCGGGCCCGAACTCGTCGTGCTGGTGGGAAAGCACCACGGCGTCGATGCGCACCGGCCTATGGCCGTCGTACTCCACCGTCACCTGGCTCTTGGCATCGGGCCTGAGCCAGGGGATTTCCTTCTCTTTGCGCGCCCTGGCCGCATCCTTGAGGATCTTGTGGGCCAGGATGATGGGAGCCGGCATGAGCTCTTTGGTTTCGTCGCAAGCGAAGCCGAACATCATGCCCTGGTCGCCCGCGCCCTGCTTGCCCTCGTATTCTTTGAGCCCGTGGCCCTCCACTCCCTGGGCTATGTCGGGCGACTGGTTGTGGATGGAGTTCAGCACTGCCATCGATTCGTAGTCGAGGCCGAAATCCGGATCGTCGTAGCCGATTTCGCGCACCACCTGGCGCGCTAGTTTCTGGATGTCGACGTAGGTGCGCGTGGTAATCTCGCCGCCCACCAGGACCAGGCCCGTGGTGGCGAAGCATTCGCAGGCTACGCGTGAGTGCCTGTCCTTTTCCAGGCAGGCGTCGAGCACGGCGTCCGAAATCTGGTCGCAGAGCTTGTCGGGATGACCTTCGGAGACTGATTCTGAAGTAAATGGACGCAAAGTCGCGGACATGGGGTCCCTCTTTAGCGTGAATTTCTTACCCGCCCGCAATTCGGAAAACTCGGCGGGACCAGTCGAAGCGGAAAACTTCCTTTCGGGCTGGTTTTAGGCGGATTGTACAGCCAGGCAAGGACTTGGTCAATCGAGGGAGTTCCAGAGAAAATCAAAAAGGCGGCCCCTCGGGGCCGCCTCGTGTTCGGATCGCAGCTTTGGCTCGGGCCTTGGAGCTCGGACCTCAGGCCATCACGGGCACCTTCTTCTTCTCGCCCATGACATCTACTTCCAAGAGCTTGTAAGCCTTGGTGGGGCACTTCTGCACGCAGACACCGCAGGACGTGCACTTGGCGTAGTCGGTGACGGGAATGCCGTTCACCATGGTTATGCACTTCTCTGGGCACTGCTTCACGCAGATCTCGCACTTGATGCAACCCGTCTTGCAGGTCTTGAGGACATTGGCCTTGACCACGTTGCGGTTGGAGCAGAGGACGATGGAGCCCTTCTTGCCGCGAGGCACCATGACAAAGAGCTTTTGGGGGCATTCCTCGGCGCACATACCGCAGCCGGTGCAGTTGTCGTAGTCCACGTGGGGAAGTCCATCCTCCCCCATGGACAGGGCGTCGAACTTGCACACGGCCACGCAGTCTCCCAAGCCCTGGCAGCCCCATGAGCAGGCCTTGACGCTTCCGGTGGAAAGCTTGGCCGCGCGGCAGGTCTGGATGCCCCTGTACTCGCCCTTGGAAAGGGCCATCTCCTTGGTGCCCTGGCAGAGAAGGACGGAAACCAGATCCTCGGCCGCTGCGCTTACGCCCATGATCTTGGACACGGCGTCGGCAGTGGATGCGCCGCCAGCCGAGCACTTGGTGGTGGGAGCCCTGCCCGTGGCCACAGCCTCGGCATAGCCGTCGCATCCGGGGAATCCGCAGCCGCCGCAGTTGGCGCCCGGGAGGGCCGAGCGCACTTCGTCGATCTTCGGATCGCGCTCTACCTTGAACTTCTGCTGGAAAAAGCCCAGGGCCGTACCCAGCGCGAAGGCGAGTATGGCGGAAAAGATTATCGTGATCAGGATTACCATACGCCTTCTCCTATTTTATCAGCCCGGAGAAGCCCATGAAGGCCATTCCGATCAGAGCCGTCGATATGAAGAGGATGGGCGTGCCTTGGAGGAACTTGGGCACGGGGCTCGTCCTCATCCTGTTGCGGACTCCCGCCAGCAATACCATTGCCAGGAGGTATCCCAGGGATACTCCCACCGAGTACACGATGGACTGGAGAAAGCTGTACTTGTAGGAAATGTTCTCGAAGGTCACCGCGAGGATGGCGCAGTTGGTGGTGATGAGGGGGAGGTAGATTCCCATGGCCGCATAGAGGCCGGGAATGTTCTTCTTGAGATAGAACTCCACCAGCTGCACGAGGCTCGCAATCACGAGGATGAAGACGAGGATCTGGAGGAAGGTGAGGTTCAGGGGCACCAGGACGAAGTGGTAGAGAGGCCAGGTAGCCGCGGTGGCGAGAACGGTGACGAAGGTCACGGCGAAACCCATGCCAATGGATTGGCCCACGTCGTTCGTCATGCCCACGTATGAACAGAGCGCCAGGAAGCGCATCAGGACGACGTTGTTGACCAGGAGGGCTACGAGAAAGATTTTCATCAGATCCATTACGCACGCTCCTTTGCGGAAGCGCTCATCCTGCCCTTCAGCCAGATGTTGAACGATATGAAGAGGCCGAAGACCAGGAAGCCGCCCGGCGGGAGGATGAAGAAGAGTATGGGCGTGTACGAAGCGGGCATGATCTGGATTCCCGCCAGGGTCCCGTTGCCCAGAAGCTCGCGCACCGCGGCTATGCCCACCAAGACCCAGGTGTAGCCCAGCCCCATACCGAAGGAATCGAAGATGGCAGGCAGGACTTTCTGCTTGGAGGCGAAGGCTTCCACGCGCCCCATTATGATGCAGTTGACGACGATCAGGGGGATGAACACGCCCATCGAAGCCGACAGATCCGGAAAGTACGCCTTCATCACCAGATCGACCATCGTGGTGAAGGCCGCGATGATGATGATGAATATGGGCATACGCGCCGAGCCGGGGATGGCCTTCCTGAAAAGGGAGATGAAAATCTCGGAGAAGAGGAGGACGAAGGTCATGGCCAGGCCCATGCCTATGCCGTTGGACACGCTGGAGGTTACGGCGAGGGCCGAGCAGAGGCCTATCATGAGCATGAGCAGGGGATTTTCGTATATGATGCCCTGTTTGAAGATTTTCCAGAGATTCTTCATGTCACTTCCCTCCGGTGGCGGCTTCGGCCGCCGGGGTTTGCTTCGCGTCGGCGCCGGCTTGCGCAACATCGGCAGCCGGGGCCAGGAGCTCTTTCTCGAGGCTGACGGCGGCAGCCTCGGCGGCAACCTTCACTATCTTGGTGAGTGATTTCGACGTGATAGTCGAGGCAGTGATAGCCGCCACGTCCTTCTTCACTTCGAAGGCGTCTGTCAGGAACTTGCCCGCGAACTGTCCTGGGAATGTGATCTTTTTGACCTTGTCCACGAAATATCCCGGATTCTTGGCATTGGCGCCCAGGCCCGGCGTGTCGTTGAGTTCGAGCACGCGCACGCCTGCTATGTCCCTGGTCAGGCCAAGGCCCACCAAGAGGACGGCCTTGCCGCCATAGCTGGGACCCGATGCCTTGACGGCCATGCCCAGGTTGCCCTGGCCTCCCTTCACGAGAATGGCGCTCAGGAGCTTGATGTCGGGATCGGTCGATTCCAGGGAAGAAGTCCTATCTTCGAAGGTTTCGGCCGAGGGGAAGATATCCTTCAAGGATGCCTCGAAAGCCACCTGCTCTTGCGCCTGAATGGTCTTTTCGGTAACGGCGTATACGACGGCCAGGCTCGCGCAGGCGACGGCGGAAAAAGCAGCCAAGACGAGCCCGAGTTTCGCTATGCCCTTCATTTCGCGGCCTCCTTGGAAGGCTTGGCCGGTTTGACGGGTGGCACGAAGCCGTACTTCTTGACCCTGAGCTTGTTGAGGAAGGGCGTGGCTATGTTCATGATCAGGATGGAATATGTCACGCCCTCGGGAAAGCCGCCGAACTTTCGTATGATGGCGGTTATCAAGCCTATGCCCGCCCCGTAGAGGGCCATGCCCAGAGGGGTGAGCGGCCTGGTGGCGTAGTCGGTGGCCATGAAGAAGGCTCCGAACACGATGCCGCCCGAGAGGAGGGAGAATACGGGGTTCATGCCGAAAACCCAGGAGAAGAGGAAGGTGGAAGCCAGGACGGCGGCGGGCACGATCCACTGTACCACCCCGAT
>DATCUA010000326.1:0-1790 GCA_036567645.1 Rectinemataceae bacterium
GCATCGATTCAATAGCTGGCGAAGCCCAGGAGCTGTGAATATGGCCTCGGCTCTATGGCTTTCTCACCGATTTCCAGCCCTGATATCAGTCTTTTCAGGCTCCGTTTTATCTCTTCGAGATCGGGGGATTCGGCCTCGTCCACGAGTCTCTCGGCTTCGAGGAAATCTCCCAGCCCCTCCACCCGCACAAGTTCGACGAGGATGCCTTCAGGACCCTTCCAGAAAAAGCCCGTCTTGCGCTTACAGTACAGGAAACGCGCAGACATCTTCTTGAGAAGGAGTCGGAAAGCATCGGGATCGAGGATTCCGAACTCCACTTCCCTGTTCACTTCCACCTGCCCTTCATAGGCTTTTTCCTTGAATGTAACCGTGGTTCTGCCAGGCTCGGTCCGTATGCGGAGGCGAAAGCCGGGGAAAGGCATGGGGCTACCGGCGAGTGGCACGGCCCAGTATTCATCATTCTTGTCCACGCTGCCAGCGCGCTCGTAGAGGGAATTCAACTTGGCTTCGAGAGCCTGGGGAGCCTCGATCCGCGCCTTGAGCTCTACCTCGAGCATGGGATGATCCCTTTCAGGCCTTCATCCGAAGGACGGAGGGGTCGTAGTCCTCGGGCGGAAGGTATCCTAGGAGCTGGATGCATGTTGAAGCGAGGCTGGAAATGCCCAGGCCCTCGTTCAAGGCATTTTCATATTCCCCGCCTGTCTCGGGATCGAAGATGACGCAGGGCACGGGGTTGAGAGAGTGGCTGGTCTTAGCCATGGGCTCCCCATCTGGGCCGATTAGAAGCGCGCCAGATTTCTTGTCGCGCTCGTACATGTCATCGGAGTTGCCATGGTCGGCGCTCAAGACCATGATTCCTCCAGCGGCTTCTATAGCTGCCTTGAGCCTCCCGATCTGGAGATCCATCGACTCCATAGAGCAGACCACGGCCTGGAACACGCCCGTATGCCCAACCATGTCCCCATTGGGGAAGTTGAGCCTGATAAAATCGTACTTCCCCGAGGCGATGGCCTCGATGACCCGGTCGGCTATTTCTGCACATTTCATCCAGGGGCGCTGCTCGAAGGGTACCCTGTCAGAGGGGATTTCCACATATTCTTCATACTCTTCTGAGAATTTGCCCGTCCTGTTTCCGTTGAAGAAATAGGTTACATGTCCAAATTTCTGGGTCTCGGATATGGCGAGACTCCTGACGCCTGTAGCTGCCAGGTATTCCCCCATTGTCCTGTCGATGCAGGGAGGCGAAACGAGATAGTGCTCGGGAGCCTTGAGGTCGCCGTCGTACTGCATCATGCCGGCGTAGAAGACATCGGGACGTATGCCCCGGTCGAAATATTCGAAATCGTCCTTCTCGAAGGCCGCGGTAATCTCTAGGGCACGGTCTCCGCGAAAATTGAAGAAGATGAGGGCATCTCCATCCACGATTTTCCCAACGGGCCCAGAGCCATCTACTATGACGAACTCTCCGATGTCCTGGTCGATCAGCTGAGGGTTCTCTGCTCTGTACGCGAGTACCGCCTCGCGGGCGCTCGGAAAGCTTCTGCCCTTGCCCATCACGTGGCAATCCCAGCCCTTCCTCACCATGTCCCAATCGGCCCCGTAGCGGTCCATGGTTATTTTCTGCCTTCCGCCGCCCGAGGCGATGCGATAGTCGAAACCCCGGGTGCGAAAGCTGTCCAGGAAGCTTTCGAATGGATCGATGAAGTCCAGGGCGCTCTGGGCGCCCACGTCGCGCCCGTCTAGAAGTATATGGAAGCGGAGCTTCATGCATCCTTCCGATGCCGCCCTCT
>DATCUA010000327.1:0-13222 GCA_036567645.1 Rectinemataceae bacterium
AAGGACGTGCCTGGCGTTGCCAAGGCCGATCCCCGCCTCGTGCCCGCCGCCCCCTACCTCGAATTCCTGGACTACGATTCCATGTTCAGGCTCGCTCGGCATGGGGCCAGGGTCTTGCACGACAAGTCGGCCGTACTGGCCAAGGCAAAAGCTGTGCGGATGAGGGTGAGATCGACCTTCGGTTCTGGAACGGGCACTCTCATAGGTCCGGCGAGCGAGGGAGCAGCGCCCCCCGATTTCATCGGCCTTTCCACCAGCGCAGGGCCGGGAGGACGGTCGAAACTCACCGCCGTCTTCGCCCTCGGCAGAGCAGGAGCCTATCGGCGGAGAGCCGCCGAGTTCGCGGCTCGCGCCGGGCTCGAACCCATGGAATCCGGGGACGAAGACGCTATCTCCTTCGGGTGTCCGGGTTCTTCTCTCAACGAGGTCGCTCCGGCTCTCTTCGCGATCTTCGAGGGCTGAGAGTAGCTTCCCGGCGCCCAGTCTTCGAGGCAGTACTCGGCCCTCCGGACGCGGTTCAGCCAATGGCGGCAGAGCCCCGTTCGCCCGTCCGGATTCGAATGCACTCCTCCAGGGGCAGGATGAAGATCTTGCCGTCCCCGATCTCTCCTGTCTGGGCTCCCTTGATGATGGCGTCTACGGTCGGCTGTACGAAGGCGTCGTTCACGCCAATCTCGATCCGGACCTTCTTGAGGAGGTTTACCTCGATGTCCACGCCTCGGTATATCTCGCTATAGCCTTTCTGCTGGCCGCAGCCCATGGCGTTCGATACCGATATCTTGTAGATCTCGGATTTGTAGAGCTCCTGTTTGACCTCGTTGAGCTTGTGCGGCTGGATGTAGGCGATAATAAGCTTCATGGCTTGCTCCTCATAGATTGCTGAAGAACTGGAAACCCGGATAGGCTTCCGTCTTGTGCTCGCCTAGATCCAATCCCATGAGCTCTTCCTTGGGGGAAACCCTCAATCCCACGAGCTTCCGTATTCCTAGAAAGAGCGCGAGGCTCAGCAGTCCCGCCCATGCGCCTACGGATACGACACCCAGGGCCTGGACGCCTAGCTGGCTCCAGCCCCCTCCATAGAACAGACCCTCGGCGACTCCTTCGACGTTGCCCCAGAGCCCTACGGCAAGGGTTCCGAATACTCCGTTGACCAGGTGGACTGAAGAAGCTCCGACCGGGTCGTCGATCTTGAGGATCTTGTCGATGAACTCGACAGCGAGGACGACGAGAATGCCCGCGATCAGGCCAATGGTGATGGAGTCGCCGGGGGATACGACAGCGCAGGGAGCGGTGATGGCGACGAGGCCGGCGAGGCATCCGTTCAGGGTCATGGAGGCGTCGGGCTTCTTGAACCAGAACCATGAGAAGAGGAGGGCGCCTACGGCACCCCCCGAGCCTCCCAGGGTCGTTGTTACGGCTACGCGGCCTATGTCGGGGCTCAGGCCCGAAAGAGTGGAGCCGGGATTGAACCCATACCAGCCGAACCAGAGGATGAATACCCCCAGGAAGGCCCAGCCTATGTTGTGGCCGGGAAGGGCCTTCACGCTCACCGTGCCATCCACGACAACGTACTTTCCCGTCCTCGGGCCGAGCACGGCGGCGCCGACCAATGCCGCCCAGCCGCCTACCGAATGCACGACCGTAGAACCAGCAAAATCGTGGAAGCCCAGGGCGGAGAGCCAGCCACCGCCCCAGATCCAGTGGCCCGAGACAGGATAGATGAAGGCCGATATGAAACAGGTGTAGATGAGGTAGGACTTGAACTTCGTCCGCTCGGCCATGGCGCCCGAGACGATCGTAGCGGAGGTTGCGGCGAATACTACCTGGAAGTACCAGTCCCGGTAGAATTTTGGATCCCCCATGGGTCCCTTGAAGAAATCCGAAAACCCGAGCAGGCCGCCCAGGATGTCTTTTCCGTACATGAAACCCCAGCCGATCATCCAGAACACGATAGATCCGAAACAGAAATCCATCAGGTTCTTCATGAGGATGTTGGTGGCGTTCTTGGCTCTGGTGAGCCCTGTCTCCACGAAGGCGAAACCCGCCTGCATGAAGAAGACCAGGGAACCGGTCAGCACGAGCCAGACCATGTCCAGAGACGAGGCAAGGTCTTGGGACGTAGGCTGACTATAAACGCAGCCGAGCCCCAGAACCGAGTACACGATGAATGGCACTAGTCTTTTCCGCACGATTCGCTTCCTCCTGCGCCATGGGTTGTGGATATTTTGCAGGAATCGTGCCAATATGACTAAGCAAACCAAAAGCCGAATCAATATTTACAGATATGTAGTTTTGGCAACGTGATTAGGAATATATGGCATAGATACAAAACGAAGTAAGCGAAGTGGTTCGGTTTTTAGGGAAACGATAACCAATGAGCTTACATTATTGTAGCAATATTGGTTTATATTTACAAAAATGTAACAATATCGATAAAAAAGAGGCCCTCTCGGGCCTCTTTTATGCCGGAACCTCATTCTTCCGACTTGGTTTCCTTTTTTGCCTTCTTTTCGGCCCTTTTTTCTTTCAGGGTCTTCTGCGGCTTCTTCTTTTCGGCCGACTTGGGCTTGTCCTGCGATTTCATGTTCTACCTCCTGGCGGGATCGGTACCCGGCTGGACTCTCGTCTCATTATCGGCACGACAGCGCGCAGAATCAACATAGGGAGCGTTAAAAGCGCATAGCGCCTGTGCCCCACCGGCACGTCCCGCCTGGCTTCGCACCTCCAGGGAGGTTGGCGCTTTCCCGTTACGTATCCAGATGCTGGTGAGCTTCTCCCGATTTCACCTTTCCCATGACCGCGAAGGCTCCCAGCATGCAGGCCGAGCAGAAAAGGAAGATGCCACGGTAGCCGGCGAGGTCTATGATGGCGCCGGTAATGACCGGCGCGAGTATGGCGGCTCCCTGGCTGGCAGTATAATAAAGGCCCGTGTAGACGCCCATGGTGCCCCAGGATGCCATCTGCCACAGCATCGGAAAGGAGTTGGTCACAACGGAAACCCAGAACATCCCGAAAACGAACATGATGAGCCAGAAGCTGTACAACCTCAGAGAGGCTGAGAGGCCTGAGGTGATAGGATCGTGGAGAAAGAGCAAGAAGGTGAGACAGGCTATGACGACGAGGCTCGTTCTTATGGTGCGCTTCCTTCCAGCCCTGTGAGCCACGTAGCCCGAGGGTATGGCGAAGATGGCGTAGGCAACGCCCACCATGCCGGCGGCGAGGGCGGCTGTGCCCGAGGAAGTCTTGAGGATGTCCACCGAGTACTTGCCGATGAAGGGCAGGACACCCTGGTAGCCTAGGAACCAGAGGAAGAGCGAGACGAGGATATAGAGGGCGCTCTTGTCTTCCTGCTTGGCTACGGAAGCGAAGCTTGAGAGTATGGGAACTCTCTCCTCGGCCGTCTGCCCTTCGGGCTTGGATTTCTCCTTGACGAAGGCGAACAGGAGTACGACGGCGATGACTACGAGGAGGCCAGCGAGGGGGAAGGGCAGCCTGTCCTTGGTCGAACCGAGTAAGGGTAGCACTATATCTACATCCATGAGCCTCGCCAGTCCGATCGTGCCCACGATGGTCGCTATGCCGCCCATCGTGTTGATGACCCCGTTCGCCTCCGAGCGGTACTCGGCAGGTATGATGTCCGGCATGAGGGCCACAACGGGGCCTCGGGCCGCCTGCTTGAAAACATTGAGGCCGAATATGAGAGCTATGAGGGCTCCCAGACCTGCGAAGGCCGCATAGGGTAGGGAACCGAAGCAGATCGCGGTCAGGGGGAGGAGGAAGAGGATATAGGGCATCCTTCTCCCGATCCTCGTATTCGTCCTATCCGAAAGAACGCTCGATAGAGGTATGAGGAAAAGGGCGAAAATGTTGTCCAGGGTCATGATGAATCCGACGAGGGCCATCGACGACACGTATTTGCCCAGGAATATGGGCACGTAGGTGTCATAGAGAGGATCCATCAGCCCCATGGTGAAAAAGCCGAAGCCGATCAGGAAGGTGAGCTTGAGATAGGGCTTGAAACCGGAGCTGCCGCTTTTCATTGGATTCTCCTTCAGAATGATTCTATCCTGACGACGCCCCAGGGGCGGATGTCGGCGCGCATGAGGGAACCGGGACCGAAGATGCTTTCCACGAGCCTACGATAGGAGGCTTCGAGGTCGAGGGGGACGTATGCCTGGATCGTGCCCGCGAATCCTCCCCCATGGACCCTGCAGGCGCCCCGGGAACCGAGAAAGTCCTCCGTGATAGCGAGTGCCAGGGCAAGTCCCTGTTCGTCCGGGCATGATCCTCGGCCGAGGTTCTGCAGGTATTTCCAGCTGGAATCGCTCGAAGCCCGGACTATTCCAAGTAGGGTTTCCATGTCTCTCGCATCTATGGCGCGGGCCATCAGAGCGGGTCGCTCAGTCTCGTTGACGAAGTGCCACGCGCGCAGGAAGGCCCTGTCGCCGAATCTGGACCTGAGCAAGGGAGCGCGCTCCACCAGCTCCTCCTTGCTCGCGCCCGCGAGGACCGTCCTGCCCAGGGCGCCAGCTACCTTCCGCATCTCCCGGGGAATGGATGCGTATTCCTCGGTGAGGTCTGCGTGGCTTCCTCCTGTATTCAGTATGAAGAGGCCGTAGCCGAATGAGGCGGGATCGAAGCCGTGGCGCTCGAGACGGGGAGGGTCTGAGGCGAAATCCATGGAAACCGCGCTGCCCAGGGCGCTGGCCATCTGGTCCATGAGTCCGCAAGGCTTGCCGAAGTACTCGTTCTCGGCGAACTGGCCCAGTCTGGCCATGTCGACAGGGGACAGTTCGAGCCCCGCGGCATCTGAGAGCATGGCAGCCACCAACACCTCGAAGGAGGCCGAGCTTGAAAGGCCCGAGCCCGGGGGGACGAGGGAATCCACGCAGGCATCGAAACCCTTCAGAGCGCCTCCGCCAGGCTCCCTGGGCCTGAGCGAAGGCAGGTGGAAGCGTCCCGATATTCCTGCGGCTATGCCCCTGAGTATGGATGCCGAGCTTCCTTTTTCTTCCGGTTTTGGATCCAGGTCGTCGAGGCGGATTTCAAATGTCCCGAAACCCTCGGAGCACACGCGGCAGACAGGATCGGGTCGGAAACGAAGGGCCGCCGCCGAGTCCAGGGATACGGCAGCAGCGAGAACCCTGCCCGAGTTGTGGTCCGTATGGTTGCCGCAGAGTTCGGTTCTGCCGGGCGCAGAATAGAAGAGAATCTCTGTGGGCAGCGCTTCCGATCCTTTGGCTTTGGCTGCGCCAGGCCTTGTCGAGGGTAGGGGTTCGGCGAATGCGGCAAGCCTAGACGATAGAGTGCGGAATCGGCCAATGAGTTCGACCGTCGCGTCGGATCCGTAGAGCTGGAGCGGGGAGCCGAGGACGGGCAGTCTTGAAGGAATATCGTAAGCTTCGCCCGGAGCTCGGCCTAGCGTAGGACTGGGGAATGGCGCCGTCATTCTTCGTCCCCCCACGCGGAGAGCCTGGAGGCGTCCTTTCCTGCGGCTTCCAGGGCGAGCCGTAGATAGCTCTCGGCGCTGTGTCGGATATGGGCCAGCTCCTCATCCCTGAGCTCTCGTACCGCCTTGCCCGGGCTGCCCAGGATGAGGGAGCGGGGAGGGAAGGATTTTCCCTCCGTCACCAGAGTTCCGGCGCCCACGATGCTGTCTTCGCCTATGCGGGAACCATTGAGAAGAATGGCGCCCATCCCGATGATGCATCGGTTTCCCACCTCGCATCCATGGACTATGGCTCCATGCCCGATCGTCACTTCTTCGCCGACGATGCAGGGGAGCGTCTTCGCCACATGGAGGATCGCCCCATCCTGAACATTGCTCATTTTCCCGATCAGAATGGGGGCCAAGTCACCGCGTAGCACGGCGCACGGCCAGACCGATGATCCGTCTCCGAGCGAGACCTCGCCGGAGATCGATGCCTCCGGCGCGATATACGCCGGTCCTGGTGCGTTTCGAGCCGAATCCATGGATCGATGATCGCCTCCTTGGGCCAATGAGTCAATCCGCCCCCCTGGGCAAGAAAAAAGGCCGCCCAGAAGGACGGCCTTTCATGGTTCCGGAGCTGTGCCGGTAGCTTCGGCAGGCTATTTCGCGGTCTTGAGGGCTTCTATGGCGAGCCCGACCGCGGTGAGGTGGATGGAGGCGCCGGATACGGCATCGGATGTGCCGTCGGCCTTGAGGGCGATCTTGGCAGGATCTCCTGCCTTGACGATGGCTGCTTCCACTGCGGCTGCCTGGACGTTCCACTCGCCCTTCTTGGCGGCCTTGGCCATGCCGTACTTACCGGTCACGGCCTCGACGAGCTTGGACTTCTTGGTTCCATCCTTGTAGATCCCGTTCCAGAGCACGTCGACTATGCTGCCGTTGACCACGGTCACCAGGACGGTGTCCTTCCAGCCGGAGTTCTTGTCGAAGTCAGCCTGGGCCGCGTAGTACCAGCCGTCCTTGTACTGGCCCTTGGCCACGGGAGCGGAGGCGAGGGCTTTCTGCGCGAGATCGAAGAATTCGGAAACCGCCATGGTGGCTCCGGAGATGGCATCGGTCTTGCCGTCCTTGCCGGCCTTGGAGAAGTTGATCTCCTGGGTCTTGACGAGATAGGCGGCTACGGCCTTGGCCTGGGCATCCCACTCGGCCTTGATCTTGGAAGCCTTGGCCATGCCATACTTGCCGGCTGCAGCCCAGGAGAGCTTGTCTAAGGCGCCGGGAAGGTTGGAAACGCCGTTCCACACGGCGTCGACGATCTTTCCACTTTGGACGGTGATCACTACCTGCTCCCTCCAGCCGGAGGAGCCGAACTTGTCGCCCTGGGCGAAGTAGACGCCGTCTTTCACCTTGCCGAGATCCACCTGGGCGAATGCCAGGCTGGCGAAGGCGAAGAGGGCCAGGGAAAGCGCGAGAATCTTTTTCATGTGTTCCTCCGGAATGGATGGCTCTGCTATAAGCAATAGCAATAATTATCTATATAGAAGCATCGATATAAAAAAATGTCAACGCATCGGGGATTGGAGCTGGGGTGGCGTTATGACATGGCTCACTATTGGTCCAACGCTACTCGCTGAATGGCGGCTGATGGGGTCCCCGAGCCATTGATGTACCTCGGCCATACTTCCGGGATGCTCTTCAGGGCCTTCCTTGACAGGAGCTGTCAGTGCCTTTAGTCTTTGCCCACTGCCCCGTGCGGGGCGGATAACGATGCGGGAAGGAGCTGAGGATGAACCAGCTGGCTCTCGAACTCAACGCCGTACTGGAAGGGAAAAGTCCATCGCGATTGCTGTCCGATATGGGAAAGAGGATGTACTTCCCCAAGGGCATCCTCACCCAGAGCGCCGAGGCGGGGGAGAAGGCTACGCGCTTCAACGCCACCATAGGCATGGCCTATGAGCGCGGCGAGCCCATGATGCTGGACGCACTGAGGGAAGCCCTTCCTTCCTTGAGCCGCACCGAGGCTGTCGCCTACGCCTCCACGGGCGGGGTGATGGCGCTGAGGAAGGAGTGGAAAGCCTCCCTCTCCAGGAAAAACCCTTCCCTGGTTGGCAAGTCCTTTTCCCTGCCCGTGGTAGTCCCCGGGCTGACAGCAGCCGTCTCCTACGCGGCCGACCTCTTCCTGGACAAGGGCGAGGAAGTGGTCGTGCCCGATATGCACTGGCCCAATTACCGGCTCATCGTGGAGGAGCGCAAGGAAGCCAAGGGCCGCACCTTCCCGATCTTCGCGGGGAACGGCTACAACGTCCGGGGCTTGATCGATGCCATGCGGGCTTCGGGAAACGGCCAGGGCAAGGCCGTGTGCATCCTCAATTTCCCCAACAATCCCACGGGCTATTCCCTCACCCTGGACGAAGCGAAGCGCATAGTAGCCGCCCTGGTGGAGATGGCCGAATCGGGTAGGGACATCCTCGTCCTCGCCGACGACGCCTACTTCGGCCTCCAGTACGAAACCGGCCTCCTCTCGGAGTCTATCTTCGGCCTCCTCGCCGACGCCCACGAGCGCATCCTTGCGGTCAAAGCCGACGGCCCCACCAAGGAGGACTATGTCTGGGGTTTCAGGACGGGTTTCCTCACCTACGCGGGGAAGGGGCTCGACGAAGCCTGCCTCGAGGCCCTCGCCAAGAAGACGATGGGCGTAATACGCTCCTCGGTATCTTCTTCGAGCGGGCTCGCCCAGCACCTCCTCCTGAAGGCTTTGCTCTATCCCGGTTACGAAGAGCAGAAAGCCCATTACAGGAGCATCCTCGAAACGAGGTATCGGGCCATGAAGGATTACCTCGTATCCCGAGAAGCGCCTGCTGCCCTCGAAGCTTTGCCCTTCAATTCTGGGTATTTCATGAGCTTCCTCTGCAAGGGGATCTCCGCGGAAGACTTGAGGCTGGATCTCCTCGAGAACAAGGGCATCGGAACCATATCCATGCAGGACAAGTACCTGCGTGTGGCGTTCTCGAGCCTGGAAGCCGAGGAGGTTCCCGCTTTCATGGACGAGCTCTATGCTTCGGCCCGGAAACTCTCAGATCTTAAACGCTAGGCCGAGATCAAGGCTTCGGGGTGTGCGGAGCTGAAGCCAAATCGACGAGAACGGGGCGGTGATCCGACAGCGGAATAGCCCCGGCTTTCGGCAGATCCTCCACGATCCTCAGGGAGCCGGGAACGAGGGCTCTCGCAGCCGCCGGGGAGAGGAGGATGTGGTCGAGGATGGAGCGGTACCGGGTATCAACGAAAGTGGGCACCTGGGGCCTCAATTCCTCGACGGGATCGGAGAAGTCATTGCCCGGATCGGTATCGGCCTTCATCGCCATCAACCCGAGGGTGGAACCGGGAGAGTCCCTGTCTCCGGGATTGGTCGTATTGAAGTCTCCGCCGATGAGTATGTAGGATTCTTTTAGTCCTTCGGCTCCAGACCCCAGGATGACTGCGGCTAGAGCCGCGGCCTGCGCCTTGCGGGCGCGCTCCGATTCCGCATCGGACATGGCCTTGAGGTGCAGGTTGTAGACAATCAATCTCTTCGAGCCCCAATCGACGATCGCTTTTTGCCCGGGCCGCGGCCATGGATCGGCGGATCTCGGCTCGAGCACCGATCCCTGGGCGCTCAGGGGCAGCCGCGAGAAAATCGCGAGGTCGTCCTGGCCGCCGGTTTCCACCGTGGCAAGATAGGGCATGGCCCAGCCCGCCTTGGCGAGGGCAGCGCTCAGGAGGGCTATGTCTCCGCCCTTCTCGTCGTCTTCCTGGATTTCCTGAAATAGGGCGATTTCAGGCTTCAGGGCGGCTATGGCTTCGGCTATAAGCGTGTGGAAGGATAGCCTTTCCCCGGTCCTCGGATCGGTGGCGGCACAGTCGCGCAAGTTCCAGCTCATTACCCTGATGGTGCTTTCATCGTCCGCTGCTTGTGTGGATGGGGCGGGGGACAGAGGGGTGGATTGAGAGGATGGCTGAGCTGGGGATTTAGCGACTGGGGCTGCCTGGATGGGCTGGGCTGGCGGCTCGGAACTGAGAGCCTCCACCGCGAGCAATCCTCCCACAGTTCCCACTATGAGAATGGCTGGCAAAAGGCGCAGGAACCGACGCAGGGCAGCGAATCCTGCGCCGTCCGCGCTCCTGTTTTTGGATTCTGGTTTCCCTGCGCCCCCGGCCCGGTCCGGGGCGTGAGGGCGTGTCGCCCGCTTCATTGTACCCTCAAGCGAGAATATAGGACGCCAGGGGCGGGAAGCCGTTGAAATACACGGAGGAGTAGCTCTGCGTATAGGCTCCCGTCGTAAGGATATACACCCTGTCCCCGATCCTCGCCGCCTCGGGCATCATATAGGTGCTCTTCTCGTAGAGAATGTCCATGGAATCGCAGGTGGGACCTGCGAGGATGACGTCGACGGCAGGGCCTTCTCCCTCGAAGTAGATGGGGTACTTGATCGCCTCGTCCAGGGTTTCTATGAGGCCGCCGAACTTGCCTATGTCCAGGAATACCCAGGGGTATCGCTCGTGGACGGATTTCTTGGCTATGTTGATTACTTCCGAAACGATGACGCCCGCGTCCCCTGCCATGGAGCGGCCGGGCTCGATGATGATCTCCTCCGGCCAGTCCGACTTGAAGCAGTTGTCCATGAATCGCCGTATGTCTTCGGCGTACTGGGCGAGACTGTCCGTCGGCTCGACATAGTTCGCTGGGAAGCCTCCTCCCATATTGATCATCTTCAGGTCGACTTTGAGATCGTCCCTCGCCCAGGCGAAAAGCTGGGAGACTGTGGTGAGGGCGCTCGACCACTGGCCGACATCTCGCTGCTGGCTTCCCGGGTGGAAAGATATGCCGTAAGGAACCAGTCCGAAGCGTACGGCTGTCTTGATGAGCTGGCGCGCCAGGTCAGGATGGGATCCGAATTTCTTGGAAAGGGGCCAGTCGGCTCCCAGGCCCTCGGTGAGGAGCCTGAAGAAAACCTTGGAGCCGGGCGCAGCGCGGGAAATCTTGTCGAGGTCGGTGATCGAGTCGGTGACGTAGAGCCTCACGCCTTTCTCGTAGAAATAGGCTATATCCTTTTCCTTCTTTATGGTGTTCCCGAAGCTCATACGGTCGGGGCTTATGCCCAGCCTCAGGAGCTGGTCGAGTTCGTAGCGGGTTGCAACGTCGAAATTAGAGCCGAGAGAAGCCAGGAGGGAAACGACCGCATCGTCGGGATTGGCCTTGACGGCGTAATAGACCTTGGCGAAGGGAAGGTGGGTTCTCAGATCCTGGTAATTCTTGCGGATGATGTCCAGGTCGATGATGAGACAGGGAGTTTCCTTGTCCGCGGCGAAGGCCTTGATGCGCTCGAAGCGCTCCCGAGGCATGAAGTTCTCGAGAGGAAAACGGTACTGGTCTTTCACGTCCGTACCCCTTGCATCGTTGATACCCGCGCGGTTGAAACCTGCTTGAGCGGGCGGCTCGTCTCACCGGGGTCCGGCGACGTTTCCGGAATCAACAATACCTGCGTACTTGTCCAAAGGTCAAGCATATAGTATTACCAGGTCATGTTCGGATTCTTCATGAAGAAAGCCTTTTTCGACGGCTGGGACAACCTTTTCGCCCTAGCCGCCATCAATTCAGGCTACGTCCTCATCTTCTCCCTCTTTCTCATCCTCCCGTCGGCCCTGGGGCTGGACTGGGCCGCAGGCCTCGCCCTAGCAGCTCTCGGCCTCTTCGCCTTCGCCCAGTGGCATGCTCTCACAGCCTCGGCCGTGGCGGAAATGGCCGATTATCATTCAGTATCCTTTTCAGGATTCTTCTCCGTCTTTCCCCAGACCTGGAAAGCGGGGCTCGCGCTCGGAGCGGCGCTTTCCGTATCGATTTTTTCCCTCGGATTAGGCATACCCTTCTATATCGCCCAGAAGAGCTTCCTGGGGGTTTTTCTCGCGAGTCTGCTGTTCTGGGCCAATCTCGCCCTCATCCTCTCCCTCCAGTATTTCATGCCCCTCTGCGCCAAGCGGCCCGGCCAGATTCGCAGGAACATGCGCATATCCATCACACTCTTCTTCGACAATCCAGGATTCACTATGGCTCTTTTTATCCACACGGCCATCTCCCTTGTCATCTCTATAGCCTTGGCCTTCTTGGCGCCGGGATTCGCCGGCATCGCTCTGGCTGAGGCGGGCGCCCTGAAGCTGAGGATGCTCAAGTACGACTGGCTCGAAGGCAAAGGACCCGAGATGCGCAGGCGTGTACCTTGGGGTGAGCTTCTCGCAGAAGAGAAGGAACTCGTAGGCGAACGAACGCTGAAGGGGATGATCTTCCCCTGGAAGGAGGGGAAATGAACAGGTCCTCCAAACGCGAACCAGGATCCAAGCCGCCCGTGCGGCCATCCTCCTCACGGATCCATCCAGCCAAGAGCACCCCTGGCTTGGTTCAGGGCCTTCCTGGGCACTCCAATCCCCCAATCCAGGGGAAAAGGGATGAAGACGCGGCATCCTCTTTGAAGGAGAAGGCGGAAAAGGCACTGGAAGGCATAGTCTTCGTCCAGCTACCCGAAACCGCGCTCCGTAGCCTGGGCATCGAGGAAACAGAGCTGGGACTGTCCCTTCCCGTCCAGACCCAGGGGAAGGCACTGCGCTTCGATCCTTCCATGATACGCCAGGAGAGTGTCATAGCCGGCATTCTCAGGGTGCTCGCCTGGAAACCCGGACATCCCCATGCACCTGCATACAGGAACCTGGCCCTTTCCTTGCGGCCCCAGCTCGCATCCGAGCTGTCGGAAGCGGGCATAGCCAAAGCCCAGCTTTGCGAATGGGATGTGGCCGAGGAAATCTTCCTCGCCCTCTGCGGCCTCCTGCCCGAATCTCCCGAGCCGCTTCTCGATCTCGCTCTCCTTCGAGAGGACAGGGCGAGGATGTATCGACAGGAGTCCAGAGAAGAGAGGGCGGAAGAAGAGGAGGAAATGGCTCACGGGACCTACCGCCAGCTGCTCGGAATGGAGCCTGCCTTCCCGCCGGCTTTTTTCCACGCCGGCTTCTTTTACCTCCGCCAAAAGGATTTCGAGCGCGCCCAATCCCTTCTCACCACCTATATCCGACTCGGGGACGAGGAGGGGAAGCTGGCGAAGGCCAAGGAAGCCCTTGCCAAGATCGAGGAGCTCGGCGGCCAGGACAGGGCTTTCAAGGAAGCATACGATTTCATACGAATGGGACAGGAGGAAAAAGGGCTCGCACTCGCGAAGGCTTTCGCCGAATCGCATCCGCGTATCTGGAACGGCTGGTTCCTCGTCGGCTGGGCTTCGCGGAGGCTCGGGCGGTGGGCGGAAGCGGCCGATGCCTTCGACAGGGCCCTATCTCTGGGAGCGGACGAAGTGGACTGCTATAACGAGCTCGCCCTCTGCAGGATAGAGATGGGCGAACTCGACAGGGCGAAGAAGACCCTAGAAAAGGCCTTGAGCATCGAGCCGGAGAACGTGAAGCTCATCGTCAATCTGGGAGCCCTCGCGTATCGGAGAGGCGATTCTGTAGAAGCTCTGGGCTTTTTCCGTTCTGCCCTGGATCTGGATCCGGAAGACGAGCTCGCCCGTGAGTGGCTGGCCAAGGCTGGCGGCTAGGGCGAAGGAGAAGGGGGTGCCGTCCCAAGCGAGCGAAGCCCATCGGCTGATCTATGAGGCCCTGGCATCCTCCGCTCCGCCCCGGGCATCGAGGCTCGCGGCTCTTCTGAGCTCGGCGATATCGACCGCGAGGCAAAGCGATCCGGCATCAAGGCCGCGGGACGACGATGGAAAGCCCGGC
>DATCUA010000328.1:0-7755 GCA_036567645.1 Rectinemataceae bacterium
TCCAGCATCTCGTCTCCGAACAGGGCGTCCGTATCCTGCACCGAGAGCATCGCCGTCTGGGCTTCGGAAAGCTCTATGTTTTCGTCCGATCCCACTGTCATGCCCGTCATCACCCTGAGGGTGTCTATGTCGATATAGGCGAGCTGCTCTGGAGTAGCGCCTTCGCCCTTGGGGGCGTAGCTGCCCACGATGGGCACTTCCCTGAGTCTGAACCCGCCCGAGGAAAAGCCCTGGAGAGTGAGGCTGTCCCCTATGCGGATATCGCGCTTGAGCCATTCGGAAAGTTTTTTCAGCTGGGTATCGCTGATGATGAGCCCCGTCTGCCCGGGTTGAAGCCGGGTTCCCTGGACCATGTTGGTGGAATCGAAGACATCCCAATAGTCTGAGGGATCAATCCCGAAAAGGAAGAGGAAGCGGGACATGGCCCGTTCCCTCGCTTCGGCCTCCGAGCCCTCGGTAGCATCATTCTGGAGTTCTTCGATTCCGGAATCCTCTCCGCGCATCACAATGGCGTAGCCCGTGGCCATCCCCGCGGCGCGTATAGAGGGAGAGCTTGAAGAAATCATTGCGAGGACCTTCTCATATTCCGGAATGATGGGGGTCGAAGCGAATCCGCCGGGAGACATGACGCCGAAGAGAGACACATCCCCGTCTGCCGATATTCCGGATACGAATATATCGCCCGTGTAGTTGTCGGTGAAGGAGGAACGGATACCCTCCTTGGAAGCGTCTATGAATGCGTTGCCGACCACGAGGACCATCGAACCCAACGCGAGAAGGATGCCGATTATCAGGCTCTTGGCCTTATGCTCGAAAAGATTGCGAAAGGCGAGTCTCAGTGTTACGGGCATGGAATCACTCCTGGGTGGAGGATCTTCCGCCTATGGGATCCTCGCCGCGCCTCAGGTTTTCTATGACGAGGCCGTCCCTGAGCCTGATGATGTGATCGGCAACGTCTACAATCTTGGCGTCGTGCGTAGAGAATACGAAGGTAGTGTCCAACTCCCTGTTGATTTTCTTCATGAGCTCGATTATCTGCTCGCCGGTGCCCGAGTCCAGGTTGGCTGTGGGCTCGTCGGCGAGGACGATCTGAGGCTTGGTTGCGAGGGCGCGGGCTATTGCCACCCTCTGCCGCTGTCCTCCCGATAGCTCGTTCGGCTTGTGGTTTTTCCACTCGGTCAGGCCGACCTCGGCGACGAGCCAGTCTATCCAAGCTTTTTTCTCGGCCTCGGGAATCCTGGTCTTGCCGAGGAGGAGGGGGAACTCGATATTCTCCCTCACATTGAGCACGGGGATGAGGTTGAAGCTCTGGAAAATGAAGCCGAGGATTTCGTGCCGCAGCCGGGTGAGCTCCCTGTCGTTCATGCCCGATGTCTTCTTGCCGTCGATGAGCACATCGCCGGAGCTGGGCAAGTCGATAAGCCCGATCATATTGAGGATAGTGCTCTTGCCCGAGCCCGAAGGCCCGGCTATGGATATGAAATCCCCCTTTTCTATGGCGAAGCTGACGCCTTTAACCGCATGGACTTCCACCTTGCCGAGGGGGTAGGTCTTCTTTACCTCTTTGAGTTCTATGATGGGCATGGATTCTCCTCGCCGGTCCTGTCTTCCCTAACCCTGTCCGGCCTCAGCTAGCGCCGGGTAGGATGGGTGCCGCTTTTCGCGGGCGGATCGCTTTCGGATTAAGATACTTATGGAACAGGTAGATGATCAATCTCCGAGGAGAAGGCAGCCAAGCTTGCCAGAAAGAGCCATTTCCCGGATAATAGGTAAGTCGTAAATAGGAAACAAGAGGTTCAAATGGCATTGAACTGCGGAATCGTAGGCTTGCCCAACGTCGGCAAGTCCACGATTTTTTCCGCCTTGACGAGCGCGAAAGCCGAGGCGGCCAATTATCCCTTCTGCACGATAAATCCGAATGTTGGTATCGTGGCCGTCCCGGACTCCAGGCTCGACGTGCTGACGCGCATGTTCTCTCCTAAGCGTCGCGTGCCCGCGGCCGTGGAATTCGTCGACATCGCCGGACTCGTGCGAGGCGCGTCCAAGGGCGAGGGGCTCGGCAACCAGTTCCTCTCCCATATACGGGAAGTGGGGATGATAGCCCATGTGGTGCGCTGCTTCGACGATCCGGACATCATCCACGTGGCCAATAGGGTGGATCCGGCCGACGATATAGAAGTGATCCATACCGAGCTCGCCTTGGCCGATCTGGAAACCCTGGATAAGCGGCTCGAAAAGCTCCAGCGCCAGCTCAAGGTCCAGGATCAGGCCTTGAAGAAGGAGACGGAGCGGGAAATCGCCATCCTATCCAGGATTCGACCCATACTACAGGAAGGAAAGCCCGCGAGGAGCCTATCCCTGGATTCCGAAGAAGCCGAAGCCGTGCGGGGTGCCTTCCTCATCACGATGAAGCCAGAAATCTTCGTCTGCAACGTGGACGAGGATGGAATAGGCGGAAACCCGCATGTAGACGCCGTCAAGAAGGCTTCGGCGGCGATAGGTTCCGAGGCAGTGGTCATTTGCGGCAAGTTCGAAGCTGAGCTGGCGGATATAGAAGATCCCGAGGAAAAGCGGGAATTCCTCCTCGGCGCGGGCCTGGAGGAGTCGGGCCTCGCGAGCCTCATCCATGCAGCCTATAGGCTTCTTGGCTTGCGCACCTTCTTCACGGCTGGAGAGGACGAATGCAGGGCTTGGACCATCCACGCTGGGGACAAGGCTCCCAAAGCGGCTGGTGTGATCCATACCGACTTCGAAAAAGGCTTTATAAAGGCCGAAGTCTACCATTACGAGGATCTCGTCGAGCTGGGGACCGAGGCCGCCGTCCGGGCCGCTGGCAAACTCAGGCAGGAAGGAAGGGATTATATTGTCCAGGACGGGGATGTCGTCTTCTTCAAGTTCAACGTATAGCCATGGACAAGCTCATCATCAAGGGCGCCCGCGCCCATAATCTGAAAAACATAGATCTCGAGCTTCCCAGGGACAAGCTGATAGTCGTTTCTGGCATATCGGGCTCGGGCAAGAGCTCGCTCGCTTTCGACACGATATTCGCAGAAGGGCAGCGCAGGTACGTGGAATCCCTCTCAGCCTACGCCCGGCAGTTCCTCGGCCGCATGGACAAACCCGACGTGGACTACATAGAAGGCCTTTCGCCGGCTATCTCCATCGAGCAGAAGACTACCCACAGGAATCCGCGCTCGACCGTGGGCACGGTGACCGAGATATACGACTACTTCCGCCTGCTTTACGCGCGAGTGGGGACTCCTCACTGCCCCAGCTGCGGTCGCGTAATCAAGGAGCAGAGCGTCGACCAGATCCTGGACATCATCCTCTCCTGGCCAGCCGGAACGAAAATCCAAGTTCTCGCCCCCATTGTCCGCTCGATGAAGGGGGAGCACAAAAAGATACTGGAAGACGCTAGAAAGCAGGGCTTCGTCCGCGCCAGGGTGGACGGAAGTCTGTGCGAACTCGAAGGCTCCATCGAATTGGAGAAACAGAAAAAGCACACGATCGAAATAGTTGTAGACAGGATCAAGCTGGGAAACGACCAGAGACGGCGCGTTGCCGAGGCCGTCGAGACATCGCTGCGAATAGCTGATGGCATAGTCGTAGTCTTGAAGCAAGGAGAGGGGGGGATCGAGGCTGAGGAATACTTCAGCCAAAAGGGCGCATGTCCCGACTGCAACATATCCCTGCCCGAAATGGAGCCCAGGCTCTTCTCTTTCAACGCCCCTCAGGGGGCCTGCCCAGAATGCGCCGGTCTCGGCGTCAACCTGGAATACGATCCAGATCTCATCATCCCAGACAAGAGCCTTTCCTTCAACGAGGGCGGATGCCTGCCCTACAATCCCCAGTCCGCATGGAACCGCTCCCGCTTCGAAGCCTTGGCCAAGCATTATCGTTTCAGCCTGGATACCCCATTCCAGGATCTTCCGCCCAAGATCCTGGATGCTATTTTCAATGGAACGGACGAACCCATCAAGATCCATTACGACAATAGGGAGAATACCGGTCATTTCGAGTATAACGCCAAGTTCCCCGGCATTCTCGCCGATCTGAAGCGACGGTACCGGGAGTCGGCGAGCGAAGGTATACGGGACTGGCTCGAAAGCTTCATGACGGAGAAGCCCTGCGAAGCCTGCAAGGGCAAGAGGCTGAGGCCCGAAGCCCTGGCCGTCACCGTGGGCGGAATGGGTATCCACGAGCTTTCGTCGATGTCGGTGGAGGAAGCCTTGGGCTTTTTTTCCCGTATACCCCTCAACGATGTCGAAAAGCAGATATCCAAGCAGATCGTCAAGGAGATAAAGGCCCGCCTGAGCTTCATGCGCAATGTGGGCCTGGACTACCTGAGTCTAGAGCGCAAGGCCGCCACGCTCTCGGGCGGGGAAGCTCAGCGCATACGTCTGGCCACGCAGATAGGATCCTCCCTGGTGGGCGTTCTCTACATCCTCGATGAACCCTCGATAGGCCTTCATCAGAGGGATAATCAAAAGCTCATCGACACCCTTCTGTACCTGCGCGATCTCGGCAACACTCTCATCGTCGTGGAACACGACGAGCAGACCCTGCGCACCGCCGACTACATCGTCGACCTCGGCCCAGGAGCGGGAGAGCATGGGGGCAAGGTGGTCGCCCAAGGAAGCCCAGAAGAGGTAATGCTTTCGGTCCGGAGCCTCACGGGCCAGTACCTTTCGGGGAAGCTTTCCATAGGCGTGCCCGCCCGCAGGAGGGAGGGAAATGGCAAGAAGATCACTCTCATCGGAGCCAGGGAGCACAACCTCAAGAACATCGATCTCGACCTTCCCCTCGGCATGTTCGTCTGCGTTACAGGAGTCTCGGGTTCGGGCAAGAGCACCCTCCTCTCGGATCTCCTCTTTCCGGCAATCTCCAATAGGGTCATGCGCTCATCGAAGCGGGAAGGGGAATACGACAGGATCGAGGGCTTCGAGAACATCGACAAGATCATCAACATAGACCAGAGCCCCATAGGGCGCACCCCGAGGTCGAATCCAGCCACCTACGTGGGCGTGTTCACTGCCATACGCGAGCTCTTCGCGAGCCTGCCTGAATCCAAGGCGAGGGGCTGGAAGGCTGGGAGGTTTTCCTTCAATGTGCGTGGAGGCCGTTGCGAGCATTGCCAGGGGGACGGCACTATCAAGGTGGAGATGAACTTTCTGCCCGATGTCTATATCACCTGCGAGGTGTGCCACGGCAAAAGGTTCAATGCGGACACACTCGATCTGAGGTACAAGGGCAAGAACATAGCCGAAGTCCTCGACATGACAATCGAGGAAGCCGCCCAGTTCTTCGCCAACATCCCGTCGATCGCCAACCGCTTCGAAACCATACTCTCGGTAGGACTCGGATACGTCAAGGTGGGACAGTCTGCGCTCACCCTCTCGGGAGGCGAGGCCCAACGCGTCAAGCTAGCATTCGAGCTTTCGAAGCGAGCGACTGGCAAGACCCTCTATTTCATGGACGAGCCTACTACGGGCTTGCATTTCGCAGACGTAAAGCAACTGATGGATGTCATCCAGCGCCTGGTGGACACGGGCAACAGCGTGGTGATGATCGAACACAATCTCGATGTGATAAAGCAAGCCGACTGGATAATAGACCTCGGCCCCGAAGGGGGTGTCAAAGGCGGCAGGATTGTCGTCCAAGGCAGACCCGAGGATGTCGTACGATGCAAGGAGTCCTATACGGCCAAGTATCTCAAGGATTACCTGAGGAGGCCCAGAACCTGATGCGGCGAATCTTCGCCCTCGGCCTGGCCGCCCTCCTGGCTTGCGGAGCCTGGGGGCAGGAGAGCGAGCCGGAAGCCGCGGTGCAGGGGCAGGCTCAGCCTAAGGCCGAGCAGGTCCTGGCTTCAATGTCGGAACTGGAGCGTAAGACCCTGGCTATGAGCATTGCCGTATCCACCTACAGGGAGCTGAGGGACATGGCCGCGCTCTATGCCCTCCCCCTGGAAGGCTCTAGCGCGGATTTGAGGACTCGCCTCTATGCGTTTTTCGGACTCCAGCCTCCCGTGCCTGCCAAGATAGAGGGGGATATACAGGTTGAAAACGCCTCTTCGGCGCAATACTTCAGCCTGGAAGGCGGGAAGGGAAGGGCGGTAAAGCTCACGGGGCCCCTTACGGTGAAGGTAAATACCGACGATGGCTTCACCCATACCATCACCGCCGGGGAAATAATTTTCAACCAGGATGCCCTCCTGGCGAAAGCCCAGGGCGATGTCCTCTACACGAGGGCAGGCCAGGGCAGGAAGGACGAATTCAGGGGCGAATCGGTCACCGTGGATCTGGCCAACTATAGAGGCGTCTTCATAGACGGGTCCTACGATCTCCAGCCCGGGGCCGGGCGGAGCCGGACTCTCTCTTTCGAGTTCAAGAGCCTCGCGAGGCGAAGCCCCTCCTTGAGCGTCCTCGATGACGCATCTGTGACTGCATGCGACGAATCCGAGCCGCATTACAGGATCAGGGCAGGGCGGGTCTGGCTTTTCGGCAGCGGAGACTGGGCTCTTTCAAACGCTACCCTCTACGTCGGCCACATGCCGCTCCTCTGGCTTCCCTTTTTCTATTATCCTGCAGACGAGGTCATCTTCCATCCCGTCATCGGATACAGAGCACGGGAAGGGGCCTTCGCCCAAACAACGACCTATCTGCTGGGTTCCCTCCCGCAGAAAGCTGAACGAGCGAGCTCCTCCCTGAGCCTCTTTTCAACTTCTGGGGGGGGAAAGGAAAGGCAGGGACTCTTCCTCAAACTCAAGCCAGGCTTGGAAGAGACGGGGAAGGGGAAAGATCGCCTTGCCCTTCTCGTAGATGCCTATTCGTCCCTAGGCGCGATGGCCGGCGTGGAAGGGCATTGGGAATTCGGGCCGGGCAAGAGCCTGGATGCCAAGGCTGCCCTCGGGCTCTCTCGGTCTGTATTCCTCCAGTCGAACGGCTACTACTCTCCCCTCGACTCCGCCGGAGGATACGAAAGCGTATGGAACGGTACGAGCCTCCTCGGCGCATATCTGCCCTTCCGCTTCGGTGCGGAACTTGGATACAAGGCCAGCGGATCGTCATCGGGGCTCAGGTACACGGTATCGGTTCAGGCTCCATTCTTCGGCGATCCCTTCTTCGAGCAGGATTTCTACCAGCGGGCCGCTTCCGCTTCCATACTCTCCGTGTTCGACGCCAACGAGACAGCGCTCAACAAGAGATCTTCGATGACGCAGAGCCTGTCGGGTTCTTTGGCGTGGAACCGGCAGGGTGCGAAAGTGCCTTCTTTCCTGGAAACGGCGTCGCTTTCTAAGATCGCGGCTCAGATGACCTGGAAGTCAAAGGCCCAATCCACGGCAGGCCTGAGTGCGGCTCAGAAGCGCTTGCTCGCCGTAGACCCACAACGCGAGTTCTTCTATCCCGACAGCCTTCGCTTCCTCGACGCAGCTTTTTCACTGGGGGGGAGTCTATACAGGATCGAGGATAAGAGCATCAAGTCCTCGCTCGCTTGGACCGCCTCCGGTTCGGCGACGGGCGAGGACAAGTTTCGGTCGAGCATCTGGGCCTCTCCCCAGGACGTAGATGGGTCCCTCTCCTACCTCCTCTTCGGACTCAAGGGCGTCCTTGGCCTCAGTTCGGACACCAGCCTGGCCTCGGGGCTCTTGAGGTTCAAGGCGAGTATCGGGATGAATGTCCAGAGCCAGCTCAGGCCGTGGCTCTACGACGAGCGTATCTCCCCGACCACGGTGCACCCCTATCTTCTCGCCGACTA
>DATCUA010000329.1:0-5136 GCA_036567645.1 Rectinemataceae bacterium
TTCACCATCCAAACGACCAGGAAACTGGAGGCACCGCGCATGAAGCGGCATCTGAAGATACGCGATCTCACCCTGAGGGACGGACAGCAGTCCCAGTTCGCCACGCGCATGAACCAGTCACAGGTGGATCGGGTCTTGCCCGATTTCAAGGAAGCCGGATTCTACGCCATGGAAGTGTGGGGCGGAGCCGTTCCCGACTCTGTCATGCGCTACTTGGGGGAAAGCCCCTGGGACAGGCTGGAGTCCATCAAGGCCGGCATTGGTTCGTCTTCTCTCCTTACCGCCCTTTCGAGGGGGAGGAACCTCTTCGGCTATACCCCGTATCCGGATTCAGTCATCGAGGGATTCTGCCGCAATTCCATAAAGTCGGGCATAGACATCATGCGCATCTTCGACGCGCTCAACGACATAGACAACATGAAATCCTCGATCCGCTTCGTCAAAGAAGCGGGGGGCATGGCCGACTGCGCCGTCTGCTATACTGTGGATCCCAAGTTCACGGCAGGGGAGCGGATCAAGGCATTCCTCTCTGGAAGGGCTTTGCCGGGCTCCCTCTTCAGCATCGACTATTTCGTGCGCAAGGCCAAGGAGCTGGAAGCCTTGGGTGCCGACATGATCACCATCAAGGACATGGCAGGCCTCATCGACCCGGCGACAGCATCCAAGCTCATCTCAGCTCTCAAGGGCGAGGTAGGCGTGCCCATAGACCTCCACACCCACTGCACTCCCGGATATGGGGTAGCATCCTATCTCATGGCCATGGTAAAGGGCGTCGATATCATCGACACGGCAGTCCTCTCTTTCTCGGGAGGTCCGGCTGCGCCAGCTTACGAGATCATGAAGGTATTCGCCGACAAGCTGGGCTTGGATACGGGTGTTGACGGGGCGGCAGTGGCGAGGATAGACGCCAAGCTACGGACGATCCGCGCCGAGCTGGGTGCCTACGACCAGTACAAGCGCCTTCCCCCCGTATTCAATCCGGCATCGGACAAGATGGAAACCGCCCTCAACAATCTTTTCGACGATGCCCTGGAGTACGCAGTAGGCGGCAAGACGAGAGAAGCTCTGGAACGCTGCAGAAAAATCGAAGCCGCCTTCAACTACCCTGAGCCCGACGAGATCGTGCAAAAAGCACAGATACCTGGCGGCATGTACACGAACATGCTCGCTCAGCTCAAGGAAGCCAAGCTGGAAGAGCACTTGGGCGAAGTGCTCAAGGCGGTGCCCCTTGTGAGGCTGGACGCGGGCGTGCCTCCACTCGTCACACCAACGAGCCAGATAGTCGGTGTTCAGGCTGTCAACTACGTCGTGTCCAAGGCCAAAGGAGAGGAAGGCTACTCAAACGTTTCAAAGAACTTCGCCGAACTGGTCAAAGGCTCCTACGGCAAGACGCCCTGGAAGATCGATCCGGAATTCCGCCAGAAGATCTGCGGCACCAGGGAAGAGACTCCTTACGACACCTCGACTTACAAGAAGCAGCCCAATCCCCCCGTCTCCGAAGCCGGCGGCCTCCTCCTCGCCTCAGACGAGAAGGAGGAGCTGCTGTTAGAGCTCTTCCCATCTGTGGCTGAAAAATACCTGAAGACCCGGAGGATAGACGAATGGAAGGCGCGGGGAGGCGATAAGGCGATCACGCCGGCCGATGCCGACCAGCCCGGAGGTGGCGCGACATCGGGCCTATCTCGGGTCCCCTCGACGCATCCTTCCCCCGATCCGGCAGGAATCCAGTACTTCATCCCGCCCGCCTTCTCGAGCAACGCCTCGGATCTCGGGCCGGACTATGCCCTGGAAGATGGACTGCACGAGGACTTCTGGGATTCCGCGCTCTCGTGCGCCGAATGGGGCGATGTGGCCACATCCCAGGATTTAACGAAATCCTAACGGGAAACGCATAGAATCTTCATTCTCTTCTCCTATCCTATGCTCGCGTCGCATGCCGCCCGCGCGCACCGCACGCATAGGAGGTTGGAAAATGAAGAAACTGCTCGGCGTCCTCTTCCTGGCCGCCGCCCTCGGAGCCCAAGCCCAGGCGAAGTACCCGTGGATCGATTCCGTATCCGACGACAAGGACCGGATCCTCCCCGGAGTAGATCCCTCCAAGGTCTCGGGCTCCATCATCACGGCGGGTTCATCCACAGTCTATCCGCTTTCAGAAGCCCTGGCTGAACTCTTCGTCAAAGACGGATTCCGCGGCCAGATAACAATCGACTCCATAGGATCGGGAGCGGGTTTCGAGCGCTTTGCGGTAGCTGGCGAAACCGATATCTCGAATGCTTCCTCCAAGATCAAGCAGAGCCACATCGATGCGGCGGCCAAGCTGAACCCGCCGCGCAAGCCCATCGAGTTCAGGGTGGGCACCGACGCCCTTGCCGTTGTGGTCAGCTCTTCCAACAGCTTCGCCAAGAATCTCACGATAGCCGAGTTGGCCAAGGTCTTCTCCACGGCGGAGTACTGGTCGGACGTCAGAGCCGAATGGCCCAGGAAGCCCATCAAGCGCTTTTCCCCCGGTACCGATTCCGGCACCTTCGAGTACTTTGTCGAGCATGTCTTCAAGAAGGACAAGAAGCCTCTCCTCTCGGCCAAGAACCTCCAGCTTTCCGAAGACGACAACGTCCTCGTCCAGGGCATCCTTTCCGACGAATACGCCATTGGATACTTCGGCTTCGCCTACGCGTACGAGAACAAAGGCAAGCTGAGGCCCCTCGCCATAGATGGCGTCGAGCCCAACCAGGCTTCAGTGGACTCGGGAACCTACCCCCTCGCCCGCCCCCTCTTCCTGTACTCCGACGCGGGCATCATCCAGGCCAAGCCCCAGGTGGCCGCCTTCCTCGCCTACTATCTCACCTACGTGGACACGGTCATACGCAAAGTCGGCTACTTCCCCGCTCCCGCCGCCGATCTCAAGAAGTCCAAGGAACTCCTGGCCGCCGCCATGAAGGGAAGATTTTGAACCAACGCCGCGCCTTACCGGCCGTACCGCCATTGTCTGCCCGGCCTGAAGCCTGGATCGGCGCTCCGCGGGACTTTTCCAGGAAGTTCCGCCCCGCGGAGCGGGCGATCCAGGGATTCCTCTTCGCGGCCGCCGCGTTCTCCATCTTCACCACACTCGGAATCGTGCTCACGCTCGGCAGGGAGTCCCTATCCTTCTTCCGCGAAGTGGAACTCGGGGAATTCCTCTTCGGCACCGTGTGGCAGCCGGCCATAGAACGCTTCGGCATACTGCCCCTCGTGGCATCCACGGCTGTGACAAGCCTCTGGGGAATGGCCCTCGCCCTCCCCCTTGGCTTGGTCACGGCCATCTACCTCTCCGAATACGCCTCCGAACGGGTTCGGGACACGATAAAACCCCTCCTCGAAATCCTGGCGGGGATACCTTCCGTCGTGTACGGGTACTTCGCCCTCACTATGCTCACGCCCGCTCTTCGAAGCGTATTCGGATCCCAGAGGATGGACGTATACAACATGCTCTCGGCGGGGCTCGCCATAGGCATCCTGATACTGCCTCTTGTCGTGTCCATGTGCGAGGATGCCCTCTCTGCGGTTCCTGCCAGCTTGAGGGAGGGAGCCTACGCCTTGGGTGCAAGCAAGCTGGAAGTGTCTCTCCAGGTGGTCGTGCCCGCCGCCTTTTCCGGCCTCGCCGCATCCTTCATCCTCGCCTTATCCCGCGCGGTGGGCGAGACTATGATAGTCGCGCTGGCTGCGGGAGCGGGACCGGTCCTCACACTCGATCCCCTGCGTTCGGCCGAGACCATGACAGGCCACATAGTGCGCATCTCGGGCGGGGATCTGTCCTATGACACGATAGACTACCAGAGCCTCTTCGCCATCGCCCTCCTCCTCTTCATCATAACATTGGGGCTCAACCTCCTCGCCCGCCGTATAATCCGGCGCTATAGGGAGGTCTACGATTGAGCGACGCAGGCTTCGATGTCAGGCTCGATACCCGAAAAAGGGGAAATGCCCGATGGAAAACGGTCTTCCTTCTCGCCACGGCCCTCTCTGTGTTCTTTCTCGCCCTTCTCATCGCCAACGTGGCCAATCGCGCCTTTGGCTACGTGGCCATAGTCTATTCGACCGAACCAGAAACCGTTCTTCCCCCAGGCGCGAAACTGCAGGATATGGACAGCGCTCGTCTGGCCCCGATCCTCGAAGCCCGCCTGAGCCCGAGGATACTGCGGAGGCTGGAAAGCCAAGGTCCTCTTTCCGCGCGCCCGGCTGCCGAACTCGCGAAGCTCCTCGAGGAGGAAATCCTCGACCCACAGATCGTCGGCGTATGGACTCTTTGGACTAGCCTCGCCTCCAAGAAGTCGATCATGGAATGGACGGCTCACGAACACCCTTCCGCGCGCATCGTCTTCAGGTCTTGGATGAGCCTCGATTTCATCCTGAGCCCCCAATCTTCCGATCCGCTACTCGCCGGGATCAGAAGCGCCGTGCTCGGCTCCCTCATCACCATACTCATTACCGCCCTCATTTCCCTGCCGCTTGGAATAGGAGCGGCGATATGGTTGGAGGAATACGCCCGGGACACGACCCTCAACCGCATCATCCAGACGAATATCTACAACCTGGCGGGCGTTCCTTCGATCATCTACGGAATGCTGGGCCTGGCAGTCTTCGTGCGCGGCATGGAGCCTGTCACATCAGGGGCGATCTTCGGCTTGGGCGCCGCAGCTGCGGGCGAAACGGCAAGCGGGCGGACCATTCTCTCGGCGGCCCTCACGCTCGCCTTGCTCGTCCTGCCTATTGTCATCATCAACGCGCAGGAGGCTATCCGGGCCGTCCCCTCGGGCCTGAGGCACTCCAGCCTCGCCCTGGGGGCTACGAAGTGGCAGACTATCTGGCACCACGTCCTGCCATCCTCCATGGACAGGATCCTCACCGGGGCCGTCCTCGCCATTTCCCGCGCCCTGGGCGAAACCGCCCCCCTCGTGGTCGTCGGAGCCTCCACCTTCCTATCCAAGGATCCATCGGGCCCTTTTTCCCGTTTCACGACTCTCCCGATTCAGATCTATCAGTGGACGGCGCGGCCCCAAGCGGAGTATAGGAGCGTGGCGGCGGGCGCCATCCTCGTCCTCTTGGTCCTCCTCATAAGCATGAACGCCGCGGCTATCACCGCGCGCAACGGCTATAGAA
>DATCUA010000330.1:0-2772 GCA_036567645.1 Rectinemataceae bacterium
GGCGATAGGGCCGAAGGCGAAGGACGCGGCGGCGTAGAGGGCGAGGCCCAGGGTAAGAGCGGCTGTGAATATGGCCTGGAGTCGCCAAAGGAGTTTCTCGCGCGCCCTTAAGACGAGGGTGCCGCGGAAGCCCGCTACCAGGGCGTCGTCCTCGAACTCGAGGAGTCTCTTGGCTTCGTCGGCGCCCAGGGGCGGGAGGGGCCACTCGATCCAGTCGCGCTCGAGGTCGCCAGGCAGGGAAGGGCGCTGTTCGGGCGAGCTATCCTCGGAGCCGAGGGGGACGTCGAGCCGCTCGCCCCGCTTTGTCAGGCCGCGGCGGGCCGCGCGTTGGCCAAGAGTGGCGATGAGCATGGGGATGAGGTTCCGGTTCTTGAGGGACATCACCCGGCAGGGTTTTCCGCTGAGCTCGTGCAGAACCATGTGGGGCGCGTTGGGCATGGGCATACAGCCTGGTATGTGGCGGTCGACGAAGGGGATGAGGGCTTTCGAGCAGGTTCCAACGGCCATCTTCCTCCCCGGAAGGGCTTTTATTGCATCCACGTCGTAGGCCGTGCCCTCGGTATCGTACCAGACTGGGCGCTTGTTGTCGCCGCTTGAGCCGGGAGCGACGCTCGCGCCTCGGGCGCCGCTTTTCAGCCCTGCGCCGAGAATGAGGACGATGTCCCGCTTCAATTCGATGCCTTCAGCTTCGAACATGGCGAAGGCGAAGCGCGTGGTGGCCACGCAGCCGCCGCGGCAGGATGCTTCGAGCGCCCGGGCGTTGGGCGATTCTGCCATAGCGCCAGCGCAGGTATCGGCATTTGGTTTCGAGCCGCCCACCCTATGGCCCTTGTCGATGCCGATCAAAACCTTGGCCCTCGGAAAGGCGCGGCGCATCCGCTCCGATATGAGGGAGGCGTTGGCGGGGCGGAAGGCGAGGGGAGAGGGATCGCCTATCACCTCTGCCCCGGCCGGATCGCCGAAACCGAGTTCGTCGGCCATACGCATGAGGGGGATGGAGGCGGGATCGAAGCCCATGAGGCGCGTGGCAACGCGATCGGTCTCCACGGGATGGTCGCCCGCTATTATCATGCGGGAATCTACGGGGTCCACGGGAGCGGGGCACTCGCCTTCCGCCCCGACCACCCCGTCTATGAGGACGAGGTCGGGCTTGAAGAGGTAGAGCATCTCCACGAGCTTGCGGTCGAGGTCGTAATGGTGGTCTCGCTGGCGCAGGTTGTAGGGAATAACGCCCATGGCGTTCTTGAAGCCGAGGGTCACTTCCGTGTAGAGATTGGTCTTGAGCTTGGGCGCTGAGACATAGGCGGCCTCGCCCCTGACAACCTGGGAAAATACACGGGGGACGAGGATCTCGCGCTGTACTTTCGCCTTGGGGAGGAAATAACGGTCCACGGGCTCCTCGTCCAGGGCGACGAGGCGGCAACCGCGTCGCCGGGCCAGCCGATCCAAGCCTGCCACCCTGAAGGAGCCGCGCGTGGGGGCTCCCCTGCCCGATGATTCGACGATGATGATTTCCGATGACCGCGCCGCGAGCCAGAGCACCAGGGCATCGAGGACGCGAGGGTCCGTAGTCTCGGGGTAGCTGCGTCGCGAAAGACCCATGTCGTGGTAGACGGTGACGAGATTGGGCTTAACGAGGACTGGGCGGCCGCGGAGCCTGGCGTCGATGCCGGATTTGGCGTTCAGCGCGTCCAGGGCGGAGAAAACGGCCTCCCGGATAGCCAGTACCTCGGGACGGCCCTCCCATGCCGGGCTGCCGTAGTCGCAGGTGAGGGCGGCGCAATCCCGCGTGTAGTCCCTGGGCGGGAGTCGCTCGATTATGACCTGGGCCATGGGCTTCAGCCTACGAGCTCAGTGCCTGGAAAGCAAGGCGAACGGCGGCGCACACGGTGCGGCGAGTCCCAACCTTGACCAGAAGCCCCTCGAAGGCTATTGTTCAGGTGCTGAATTCTTTTCCAAGGAGCAGTCCATGAGCGTGATAGAATATGTAGAGGCCAGGGAGATCCTGGATTCCCGCGGCAATCCCACCATCGAAGTCGATGTCGTCCTCGAGGATGGCACCCAAGGCCGCGCCGCCGTTCCGTCGGGCGCTTCCACCGGCGAGTACGAAGCCGTTGAACTACGCGATGGAGACAAGAAGCGCCATCTCGGCAAGGGCGTCCTCAAGGCCGTCGATAACGTCAATACCACCATTGCGGGCGAGATCTGCGGGCTCGATGCCCTGGAACAGGTCGATATCGACCGCACGATGATCGATCTCGACGGGACCGAGAACAAGAGCAAGCTGGGCGCCAACGCCATCCTCGGCGTGTCCATGGCCGTCGCACGCGCCGCGGCCGAGTACCTGGGCCTGCCCCTCTACAAGTACCTCGGCGGCGCCCACACCACCCTCCTTCCCGTGCCGATGTCCAACATCATCAATGGCGGAAAGCACGCCGACAACAAGATCGACTTCCAGGAATTCATGATCATGCCCCTGGGCGCCGAATCCTTCCGTGAGGCCGTGCGCATGAACGCCGAGGTCTTCCACAGCCTCAAGAGCATCCTGAAGGCCGCCGGACACAACACCTCCGTGGGCGACGAGGGCGGATTCGCCCCCAACATCGCCAACGACGACGCCCTCGACTACATCATGAAGGCGATCGAGAAGGCAGGCTACAGGCCCGGCGAGCAGATCGGCATAGCCCTCGACCCCGCCGCCAGCGAGCTTTTCGACGAAGGCGACCGAAAGGGATACAAATTCTGGAAGTCCAACCCCGACAAGCTCCTTTC
>DATCUA010000331.1:0-3049 GCA_036567645.1 Rectinemataceae bacterium
TGCCGGGATTCGCATCCAGCCTTAGCCCTTTTTGCTGATCTTGTTGGAAATCCAGATCAGGAGGAAGAAGAACCCGAGGGTTGCGAACACCCCTATGAGGCCCCCGGCCGTCACTCCCAGCGCCTGCACGGTGAGGCCGAAAGGGTGGACGAGAGATCCGTCCGAAGCCCGCTCGCCCATGGATTTGAAGTATTCGATGATGTTTTCCATATTCGATCCTCCTTATCGGGCCATGACGAAAATAAGGGGCACGAGGGCCAGGACCATGCCCCCCGCAATGACCGAGCCCAGCTGGCCCGATACGTTGGATCCGATGGCGTGCATGAGTATTATGTTTCCCCTTTCTTCCTCATTCGCCATCTTCTGTACGATCCTGCCCGACATGGGGAAGGCGGAAATGCCACAGGCTCCTATCATCGGGTTTATCTTCTTGTCCTTTGGCAGGAAGAGATTGACCAGCTTTGCGAAAAGCACGCCTCCTGCGGTGTCGAATACGAAGGCTACAAGCCCCATGCCCATGATCATGAGGGTCTTGAGGTTTATAAAGCTTTCGGCCTTCATGGAAGCGCCGATGGTGATGCCGAGGAGGAGGGTCACCAGGTAAGCCAGCTCGTTCTGGGCGGTCTGCGATAGGCGTTCGAGGACGCCCGATTCACGGATGAGGTTCCCGAACATGAGGGATCCGATGAGGGGCACGGATATGGGCGCCACAAGACCGGAAACCATGGTGACGACGATCGGGAAGAGCACTTTGAGCCACTTGGGCGAGTTGGATTCATGGTAGACCATGTGGATACGTCTCTCCTCTCGTGTTGTGAGAGCCTTGATGACGGGAGGCTGGATGAGGGGCACGAGAGACATATAGGAGTAGGCCGCAACGGATATGGGGGCCAGGAGCTGAGGGGCGAAGAGGTTGGCCACGAATATCGAAGTCGGACCGTCGGCCGCTCCAATGATGCCGATGCTCGCCGCTTCCTTGAGATCGAAGCCGAGGAGAGTGGCCACGATCATGGTCGCGAAAATGCCGAACTGGGCGGCCGCTCCGAAGAATATCATCAGAGGGTTCTTGAAGAGGGGGCCGAAATCGATCATGGCACCCACCGCGATGAATATGAGGAGGGGGAATATCTCGGTGGCAATGCCCATATCGTAGAATACCTTGAGAAAGCCGTCCTGGCCTCCATGCTCCCATACGACAGCAAGGGGGAGGTTTACGAGAATGGCTCCGAATCCTATAGGGAGAAGAAGCATTGGCTCGTACTCTTTCTTGATGGCTAACCAGATGAGGACGCCGCCGACGACATACATCAGCGCCGCCTGCCAGGTGAGGGATGTGAACCCTACGAGGATCTCTTTCATCGCTTGATGCTCCTTGCTGTGACGTCCGAAGCCCGTTGGCGGACCCGGCAAGACATGTTTCGGGCTAGTATATAGCGCCTCTGGGAATAGGACAATCCGAAAAACCTATGCTATATTGCGTTCCCTATGGAAAGAAAGAAGACTGTGGCCGTCGGGCTTTCGGGCGGAGTGGACTCCTCCCTCGCGGCGGCAATCCTCGTAGATGAAGGATACCGCGTGCTCGGGCTCACCATGAAGATATGGAAGGGCGCATTCAAGATACAGGAGAATCTCAAGCACGCCTGTTTCGGGCCAGGAGAAGAGGAGGATATCGCTTCATGCGAGCGCCTCTGCACCCGGTTGGGCATAGATTATGCTGTGATCGACCTGGCGGACGAATACGAGGCGAAAGTCTTGGATTATTTCCGATCCGAGTACGAGACGGGGAGAACGCCCAACCCCTGCGTAGTATGCAACCGGGAGCTCAAGTTCGGGTTCCTCCTCGAGCGTGCGCGCGCATCTGGCCTCTCATTCGACTTCTTCGCCACGGGTCATTACGCGCGCAAGGAAAGCTTGAACGAGGTTACCTTCTTGCGCAGGGCCGCGGACGAGAGCAAGGATCAGAGCTATTTCCTTTACGGTCTGGATTCGGAGAGATTGGAGAGCATCCTCTTTCCCCTGGGAGATATGACCAAGAGCCAAGTGAGGGAGCTCGCCCGGGCTCATGGCTTGGAAGCGGCTGAAAAACCCGAAAGCCAGGATTTCATAGCAGGGGGGGACTACGCTCCCCTCTTCGAAGATCGGTCCTGCGAGCCGGGGGACATAGTGGACAGCTCGGGGACAATCCTAGGAAGGCATAGGGGCCTTCCCTACTACACCGTGGGCCAGAGGCGGGGCTTGGGCATCAGCATCGGTCCCGAACCACTGTATGTCCTCGGGCTCGACGGGGCCAGGAACAGGGTCGTCGTCGGCCCGAATTCAGGCTTGTTTTCTGACGGCTTGGCGAGCAGTAATTTCAGATTCCAGGATCCGCGGATGGCGGGGAGGGAGATACCCATATCAGAAGGCTGGACAGCCAAGATTCGCCAGAACCACAAGCCCGTGCCCTGCTCTGTCAGATCGAATGGTCCCGTCGAGATCAGCTTCGATATAGCCCAGCGCGCCGTGGCCCCGGGGCAGTCGGTAGTCCTGTACTCGGCCGAGGGCCTGGTGATGGGAGGGGGGGTCATAGATCGCGCGCTCCACGGCGCCCGCTATGCAGGCTGAGTCGCTGATGGCCGCGCCGATGGAAGAGGGCGAAAGCGCAGATTGACCCGAGGAAGCCGAGCGTATATCATTATACCAAGCGACAGGGGGTGCACCGGTTTCGACTTGTGCGGACCGTGCCGCGCGCTGCAGGTGGAGCCGCCGACCTCCTAACATTCGGCGAACCTTCAATTGCCAACAACAACGGCAATCTCGCTCTCGCTGCGTAAGTAGCGCCAGAACGACGGATTCCCCGGTGCGCCGCCTCGAGCGCCGGGAGAGTCTGAAACCGATCGGGGCTCACCCGCCGCCCAGCCCGGGGAGCGAGGGGGACATCCATCCGGGATACGGACAGGGGGAGCGCGCCGCTCCGCGACTCCTGTCCCGACAACCCAATAGGGCGGACAAACCTGTAGACGCGCGCGGCGCGCGCATGAGGACGGGGGTTCGACTCCCCCCACCTCCA
>DATCUA010000332.1:0-4214 GCA_036567645.1 Rectinemataceae bacterium
GAGCACGAAGCCGGGAGCCACCCCGGGCGGCATCCGGATCGAAGACCAGATATCGGCCCCGCCATAGGTTTCGCAGATAGGCGGGCAGGAGATGACCGGCCGGGAGGTGGCGAAATCGAGCATGCCCGACAAGGCGTTGGAGAGACCCGCGACGGCGATGTACACGTACTGGCCCTCGCGGGATTCCAGATCGTTCAAGATTTCGAGAAGCCTCCGGGGGGTCTTGTGAGCGGATGCTATCCTCGCCTCGTGCTCCAATCCGAACCTGTCGAGCCATTCTTCTATGCGCGCCACATGAGGGCTGTCTACCTTCGAGCCCATGAAAATGACTACCTTGCCCTTCATACCCGTATTCCCGCCTTTTCAAGATTTTTCTCGAGCCTCGGTTCGACTGGATATTCGCTGGGCTCGAAAGCGAGGCCCGTGATCGCCTCGTAAGCCCGCTGGTAGAGAAGCCCCGTCTCGACCCATGTGGAGATTTCCATTTCCGGGATGGGGCCCTCTCCCCGGTAGCCCAGCCGAGCGAACTTCATGCGCACGAACTCTTTGTCCATGTTCTCGGGTTCCTGTCCCGAAGCCAGCCTCGATTCGTAGGTGTCGGCTTTCCAGAATCGGGAGGAATCGGGTGTGTGTATCTCGTCTATCAGGACGAGCCGGCCTTCGGTATCGATGCCGAATTCGTATTTCGTGTCCACCAGGATTATGCCTCCCTTTGCGGCAAGTTCGCTTCCCCGCTCGAAGAGAGCGAGGGCCGCATCGAGCACCTGGTCCCAGAGCTTCTTCTCCACGAGCCCCTTCAGCACCACCTCATCCCTGTCCAGCCTCTCGTCGTGGGTGCCGGCCTCGGCCTTGGTGGTAGGGGTGACTATAGGTTCGGGGAGGGGCCGGTTCTTCTCCAGACCCTCGGGGAAGTCGTAGCCGTAGATCCTCCGATCGCCCTCGGCGTAGCGTTGCCAGAGCGATGTCGATGTCACTCCGGTTATGTATCCCCGAACCACCACCTCGACCGGAAGAGGCCGGCATTCCCGGACGATCGAGGCATTGGGATCAGGTATGGATTCGAGGTGATTCGGCAGGATGTCGGCGGTCTTCCCATTCCACCATGCCGAAAGCTGGTTGAGCACCTGTCCCTTCCAGGGCACGGCTCCTATGACCCTGTCGAATGCGGATATCCGATCAGTCGTGACGAGGAGCCGCCTGCCCCCTCCAATATCCCTCCACTCCCGCACCTTGCCCGAAGACCTGCCCGGAGCTCCGCCCAGTCCGCGGAACGCCATGGGAAGCGCGGCTTCCATCCTAGTCCTATCCACCATGTCTCGCCCTCCTCGTCCTATGACTTGCTATCGGCCCCGAAGGGCCCTGTCGGCTCCGCGGCGCGCGCCCGAACGCCCTTAGAGCCCGCGCGCGTAAGCCACGCCCCTTTTGAACAATTCCAATCCAGCTCCGAGCCTGCCCCCTGCAGGCGCGCGGCTTTTCCTGGAAGGGCGCGCGCCGCTCCCTTCCCCCGACGCGCAGCGGACATTGTTCTCCGGGTGGGGCATCAGGCCCAGGACATTCCCCGCAGGATTGCATATCCCGGCGATGTCCATCGCAGATCCATTGGGATTGAAGGGGTATGCGCCGTCCGCCCTCCCGCCTCCTGGCCGCGCGTAGACGAGGGCTATCTGGCCCGCTTCCAGAAGTCTCTTTTCGGCTTCTGAATCTTCGAGGAGGAAACGCCCTTCGCCGTGGGCTACCGGGCAGGAGAAAAGCTCATCCAAGCCCCTCGTCCATACGCAGGGGCTGGCGGGATTGGCTTCGAGCGCCACCCATCGGCACTCGAACCGGCCTTTCTCGTTGGGCGCCAGCGTGGCCGGGATTCCCCTTCGCCCCGGCCAGCCGGGAAGGATACCCGCCTTCACGAGGGCCTGGAAACCGTTGCAGATGCCGATGACGGGCTTGCCCGAGGCGACGAAGGCGCCGATTTCCTCGCGGAAATACGATGCCATGTCCAGCGCGAAAAGACGGCCTGCGCCCAAGGCATCGGCGTAGGAAAATCCTCCGGGAACGAGGAGGATGGAAGCATCTGAAAACAGCTTCCTGTCCTCCTTGAGGGCTTTGACGTGGACGATCCGCGGATCGGCGCCGGCGGCGGCGAGGGCGTAGGCGGCATCTCCGTCCCGGTTGGTTCCCGCCGCGTGGAGTATGAGGGCTTTGGGTTTCATAGTCCGCTTCCTCGCTCTTCGGGATCTTCGTCGGCCGAACCGAAGGCTTGTTCCAGATCCGAAAGATCGAACGCCATGGCCCGGGGCACGCGGCCTCCCGGTTTGCCGCGAGCATGAGCCCCGATGCCCGCGAAGACGATCTCGGCCCTCGCCATGGTTTTTCCCACTCGGAATGCCGACGATCCCATGGACGCCTCGAAATCAGGCGCTTTGTCAGGCTCTATTTCGCAAAGGAGACAGCCGTCCGTCTCGCCGAAAGCGAGGATGAGGTCGTCCAGGGCTTCGCCCGACGAGGAGGAAGACCGAGCGCCCGACACGGCATGCATATCCACCTCGGCTCCGAGCCCTCCTCCAATGCACATTTCGGCAAGGGCAACGCCGAAGCCTCCCTCGGAGAGATCGTGGCAGGATGCCACAAGACCGGCCCTGATAGCCTTGTAGAGAGAGCGGTAGGCGGCCGGCGCGCGGTCAGCGGGCTTCCAAGGCTTTTCGGACACTATTCCGCTCTTCCCTGTCGCGAGTATGTCCTGGAGCACCGAAGCTTCCATCTTCGGGTTGAAATCGCCCACGAGATACAGGAGGCTCCCAGGTTCCTTGAGGTCAGTGGTGGGTGCCTTGTCCGGATCGGGCACGACGCCCATGGCGGAAATGAGGAGGGAAGGCGGTACCGACACCCTCTTGCCATCTTCGTCGACGAACTCGTTGTTGAAAGAGTCTTTTCCCGACACGAAGGGGCTGCGATGCGCCACTGCCGCATCCCTGCAGCCCTTGGCCGCGAGGAGGAGGCTCCACATGTTCTCGGGCTTCTTGGGATCTCCCCAGCAGAAATTGTCCACGACGGCTATGCGGTCGGGATCGGCTCCCGATGCGACGGCTCCGCGCACAGCCTCGTCCAGAGCCGACCATGCCGCCCGATAGGGGTCGGCCTCCCCATAGCGGGGATTGAAGCCGTTGGAAATCGATATGCCCATCTTCCCAGAACAATCGAGTGGGACGAGGAGGGCCGCGTCCGAGGGACCTTTTTGCGAAAGCCCGGCCATCGGTCCGATGCGGGTGGCCCCCTGGACTTCGTGGTCGTATCGCCTGACTACCCAGCCCCGGGAAGCGATAGCGTGATGAGAGAGCATGCTTCTGTACAATGAGGAAAAGTCCACAAGGGCTTTATCCGCTCGAGCGGCTAGGCGCTCATGCGAGTCATCGTAACCAATCCTCGCCTCGGGGGGATAAGCCTTGAGCCTGCGGCGAGGCATGCCCCCATGAAGAAAGCCGCAGTCCAGGTCGAGGACGGTATCGCCGCGGAAACGGACAATGAGCCGGCCCGTTCCCGTAAATGAGCCGAGGTCCCAGTATTCCACGTCCAGGGTCTCGCAGAGGGCGGAAAGCTCTCCCGCCTTGGCCGGATCGACGGCTAGGACCATGCGCTCCTGGGCTTCCGATAGCCAGATTTCCCAGGGGGCCAATCCCGGGTACTTCAGGCCTACAGCGGAGAGTTCGATGTCGGCTCCCAGCTCGGAAGCCATCTCTCCTACTGCCGAAGAGAGGCCTCCCGCGCCGCAGTCGGTTATGCCCGTGTAGAGCCCCGCGTCCCTGGCCGCGAGGATCAGTTCCGATACTTTCTTTTCTACGATGGGATCTCCAATTTGCACGGATGAACCGGCGGTGCCCAGGGTCGTCTCGTCCATGGTCATGGAGGAGAAGGTGGCTCCCCGTATTCCATCGCGCCCGGTCTTTCCGCCCACGCAGAAGACCCTGTCCCCGGGGCGTGGCTCGGAGTGGAAGGCTCCCTTGGGGGCTATGCCCACGCAGCCGCAGTACACGAGCGGATTGGACGCGTATGCGGCGTGGTAGTGGATGCCCCCATTGACGGTGGGGATCCCCATCTTGTTCCCGTAATCCTGCACGCCCGCCACGATGCCCGAACGCATGGCTTCCGGGCTCAAGGTTCCGCCCTGGGCCGCATTCGCCGCCGCTTTCCCTGGAAAGCCGAAGCAGAGCACGTCGGTAAGGGCG
>DATCUA010000333.1:0-7381 GCA_036567645.1 Rectinemataceae bacterium
ATGAGCCGCGGCTCCTTGGGAGCCGAAGGTTTTATCTTAGGAGGGATGGGATGAAAAAGATCCTCTACCTGCTTCTCGCTGTTCTAGCGCTCTTCGGGGTTTCCTGCTCGAAGAAGGATGGAAAGGCAGGCGACGTGCCCAGCTCGAGGCTCCTCACCGACGCTACTGGTATTGACGACAAGTCATTCAACGCCGCGGCATGGAGAGGAATCCTGGAGTTTTACGGTGACACCTGGGAAAAGCCCGAGAAGAAGGGCAAGCTCTATGATGTAGTCACCGCCCAGACCCAGGATATGTACGTGCCCAACCTCAAGCAGGCTTCGGACGAGAAGTACGATCTCATCATAGTTACCGGCTTCACATGGGCAGAAGCCCTTACCGAAGTAGCCGCCAAGTATCCGAACCAGAAGTACCTGATCGTCGATGTGGATTGGATCGGCAAACCCAACGTCCTCGAAGCATCCTATTCCGAGCACGAGGGATCATATCTCGTCGGAGTGGCGGCTGCGCTGAAGGCCAAAGCCGACGGTATCGCCAATCCCAAGTTCGGATTCATCGGCGGAGTGCCTAGCCCTGTGATCACCAAGTTCGAAATGGGTTACATACAGGGGGTAAAATCTGTAATCCCCAACGCGAGCTTCGTCGACTATTATGCCAACGACTGGGGCAAGCCCGAGCTGGCTAAGGCTCAAGCGAAGAATTGGTATGATTCCGGCGTGTACGCCATATTCTCAGCTGCCGGCGGAACCGGGAACGGAACCATAGCCCAGGCCAAGGAATACAGGACCCAAGGCAAGAACGTATGGGCTATAGGCGTCGATTCCGACCAGTTCGAAGACGGGGTGTACGCCGATGGCAAGTCCGCTGTCCTCACATCCATGCTCAAGCGCGTCGAAACCTCCACCAAATACGCCCTCGACCAGGTGAAATCCAAGACCTTCAAGGGCGGAGTCGTCGTATTCGACACTAAGATCGATGGTGTGGGCTTCTCGGATAAGAACCCGGAACTCGGAGCGGAGATCGTAAAGCAGGTGAACGAGGTGAAGGACAAAATCGTCAAGGGCGAGATCAAGGTGATCCCGACCTATGCCGAAGCCAAAGCCGCAGGCCTCGTGCCCGATAATCTCCAGGCGAGCGACAAGTAAGCCTGCAGAAGGCGGCAGGGCACGGCATACGGCCGCTCTGCCGCCTTTTCTTCGAAATACGCCGCCTCAGCGCGGCGCGAAGGAGCGATCGTGCCGCCTTTTGCCATCGAGATGCTCGGAATAACCAAGGCATTTCCCGGGGTTCTCGCGAACGACAAGGTCGATCTGCGTGTGGCAGACAACGAGATCCACGCCATCCTGGGCGAGAACGGGGCTGGCAAGTCCACCCTTATGTCTATCCTTTTCGGGCTCTACTCCGCGGATTCGGGCAGGATACTCGTGCGGGGCAAAGAGGTGGACATACGCGATCCAAACCAGGCTACAGCCCTGGGCATCGGCATGGTCCATCAGCATTTCAAGCTCGTGCACAACTATACTGTCACGGAAAACATCATCCTCGGGAGCGAGCCCAGGAACCGCTGGGGAAACGTCGATCTCACGGGCGCCTCGGCCAGGGTGGCCGAGATATCCGAAACCTACGGCTTGAACGTCGAGCCGAAATCCCTCATAGAATCGATCACGGTGGGGATGCAACAAAGAGTGGAGATACTGAAGATCCTCTACCGCAAAGCCGACATCCTCATCTTCGACGAACCAACGGCGGTGCTCACTCCCCAGGAAGTTGACGAGCTCCTCCTCATCTTCGAGCGTCTCAAGGCCGAAGGCAAGACAATAGTCCTCATCACCCACAAGCTCAAGGAAATCAAGCAGGCCGCGTCTACCTGCACCGTTTTGAGGCGTGGCCGGGTGGTCGGCTGCGTGGACGTTGCCTCGGCGACGGAAGCCGAGCTCGCCCATATGATGGTGGGCAGATCCGTGTCCTTCACCACGGCCAAGTCCGACCGCGAGCCTGGGGATGTCGTCCTCAAGGTCAGGGGCTTGCGCGTCAAGGATTCCCGGGGATACGAGGCCCTCCGAGGGCTTTCCCTGGATGTGCGAAAGGGCGAGATATTAGGCATCGCAGGCGTGGATGGGAACGGTCAGTCCGAGCTTGTCGAGGCGATAGCGGGTCTACGTAAGCCTGAATCCGGCAGCATCGAAGTGTCTGGCCGCGAGATAGCTTTCGCTCCGGTGCGCGAGCGGATCGAGGCCGGAGTTGGCTTCGTGCCCGCTGACAGGCACAAGCACGGCCTGGTTTTAGATTTCCGCCTGGATGAAAACCTCGCCATAAAGACATACAGAGAAAAGAAATACTCCGACCGCCTGGGAATGATCTCAAAGAAGGCCATCGAAGACAACGCATCGAGGCTGATCGAGGCCTTCGACATTCGGGCTGGAGAGGGACCGGCGACCAAGGCTCGCGCCATGTCGGGAGGAAATCAGCAAAAAGCCGTGATCGCGCGAGAAATCGATCTCTCCCCAGAGCTCCTCATCGTCACCCAGCCTACGAGAGGCCTCGATGTGGGAGCCATAGAGAATATCCACGCTCGCATCGTCGCCGAGCGCGACAAAGGCAGGGCTGTCCTCCTCGTCTCCTTCGAGCTCGAGGAAATACTGAACCTGTGCGATAGGATAGCCGCGATATCCAAGGGCGAGATCGTGGGCATCGTGGAAGGGGGTGAGGTGGACGAACGCAGGATAGGGCAGATGATGGCAGGAGTGCCGGCTGCCGAAGCCGGGGCTGGGATAGGGAACTCCAAAGGGAGGAACGCATGAAGGCAGCCAAGGGAGGTATCAGCCTAGAAAAGCTGGCCAAAGATCCTCGGGCCGTATCGGTGTTCGTCGTCCTCCTCGGATTCCTCTGCGGAACCCTCCTCATCCTCCTCGTGGGCAAGAATCCCGCAGGCATGTATTCGGCAATGCTCCAGACCCTAACGGGCTTCGACGTCACCCGGGGTGTATGGAATCCGCGCTACATAGGCGAATGGCTCACCGCTTCACTACCCCTCATCCTCTGCGGCCTTTCGATGGCGTTCGCTGCCAGGACGGGGCTCTTCAACATCGGCGCCGAGGGGCAGTACATTGTCGGTTTGACCGCCGCCCAGTTCGTAGCCCTCTACTTCCCTCCCCTCCCCCTGTTCCATTGGGTCGCGGCCATAGTCGCCGCTGGACTTGCGGGCGCCCTCTGGGGTGGGATAGTTGGCTGGCTCAAGGCCAAGTACTCCGTCTCCGAGGTGGTTGCGACGATAATGCTCAACTACGTAGCCTTTTTCCTCTCGCGTTGGGCTTCCATGCAGATTCCGGGGGCCAATACCTACCGTACGCCCAACTTTCCGGTCACAGCCAGGCTGACGAGCCCCCTGCTCGAGCGCCTCACCAACGAGTCGAGGCTCAACCTAGGCATATGGGTAGCATTGCTCTCCTGCTTAGTGTTCTGGTTCATCATCGAGAAGACAAAGCTCGGATTTAGCCTCAGGGCTACCGGCCTGAACAAGGAAGCTGCGCGATACGCGGGCATCCAGGTGACGAGGTCGATCAGCTCATCGATGATCATTGCAGGCTGTTTCGCCGGTCTTGCTGGCGCTGTCGTAGCCCTGGGTTCCTTCGGCTATGGAAGGGTTCTGGGCGGATATGACAATTACGGCTTCAACGGCATAGCCGTGGCTCTCGTCGGCAACAGCACTGCCGGAGGCACTCTCGTGGCCGGGCTCCTCTTCGGAATGCTCGCTTCGGCGCAACCCCTCATGCAATCCCGCCAGATACCCAAGGAGATCACCCTCATCATTTCAGGCCTGGTTGTCGTCTTCATTTCCTTGCGTGCAGGCATCAAGCTCTTCCTCGACTGGAGAGCCAGGCGCATGGCTTTCGTGGAGGGGAGGAAGGATAGATGAACGACATCTTCGCCATGATCCCATCCGTCTTGATGATCGTGTCACCTATTCTCATAACGGCCGTAGGAGGGATGATCTGCGAACGCTCAGGCGTCGTCAACATCGCTCTGGAAGGGCTCATGGGCATAGGCGCCTTCACGGCCGCTACCCTCCACTACTTCCTCGAGCCCTCCACGGGATTCTCGGTATGGTTCGCCCTGCTCGGAGCCGGCTTTGCAGGGCTCGCCTTTTCCCTCATCCACGCCCTGGCATCGATCACGCTCAACGCGGATCAGGTAATATCGGGCACTGGCATCAACTTGCTCTCTACGGGAGGAACAACCTTTCTCGCCCAGATCATATTCAGGATGGAACGCACAGCCCCGTTCCGCCTCGGGATGATGCCAGGCCCAGGAGGTATCTATCCCACAGCGTGGATAGCCCTCGCGGCGGTCATCGTATCTTGGTTCGTCCTCTATAAAAGACCATTCGGCATGAGGCTGAGGGCCTGCGGCGAACATCCACAGGCTGCGGCTTCGGCTGGAATCGACGTAAGGCGAATGCGATACATCGCCGTCATGATATCGGGTTTTCTGGCGGGAGTGGCAGGGGCTTGCATCGTACTCACCCAGACCATCCAGTACACGATTTACACGATAAACGGGGCAGGTTTCATAGCCCTCGCAGCCGTCTCCTTCGGACGCTGGCTGCCCAAGGGAGTAACGGCTTCATCCCTCCTCTTCGGCACAGCCGTAGCCCTCTCGATCTATATGGTCAACATCGAGTCTTTACGGTTCCTTCCATCGGAATTCTTCAGTGTGATCCCCTATATCATCACGCTCGTCACGCTTGTGGTATTTTCGGGTAAAGATTATGCGCCGCGCGCCTCCGGCCAGGCCTATGAGCGGAGCGGCAGCTGAAAGGAGACGCGATGGAAAAAAGCCTGATGCACGATAGGAAGCTGGATCATTACTCATCGGGAACGCCGCACAACACGGCCAAAGCGGGAGATATAGCCCCGTTCGTCCTCATGCCGGGCGATCCATTGAGGGCCAAACACATTGCGGAAAGCCGCCTAAAAAATCCCAGGCAGATCAACTCGGTTCGTAACATGCTCGGCTTTACCGGGGAATTCGGAGGCAAGATGGTCACTGTCATGGCCTCCGGCATGGGGGCTGCGTCCATGGGTATATATTCGTACGAGCTCTACGCCTTTTACGGGGTTGAGAGCATTGTGCGAATAGGTACCTGCGGAGGGCTGACGGAGGCTCTCGAAGTCGGCGATCTCGCCATCGCGATGACAGCTTCTACTGATTCGAACTATGCCCACCAATACGCCTTGCGCGGGAGCTTCTCTCCGTGCGCCGACTACGGTCTCTTGGAAAAGGCCGTGGCATCGGCCCGATCGAGGGGGCTTCGCCACTGGGTCGGCGGGATATTCTCCTCTGACGTCTTCTCCCTCTATAGCGCATTGCCCGAGGATGAGGGCTGGAGGAAGTGGGCAGGCCTTGGCTGCGCCGCCACCGACATGGAATGCTTCGCCCTCTATTGCAATGCCGCGTACCTGGGAAAGAAGGCGCTCACCATCCTCACGTGCTCGGACTCCAACATCTCGCGCAGAGAAATGAGCCCCGAGGAGAGGCAGAGCTCGCTCAACTCCATGTTCGATGTAGCCTTCGACCTACTTTGAAAAAGAATCGCCGGCTCGGCATGAGCCGGCGATTCGCCTGGGCCGAATCTGGGATTATTCCGGAAGAATCCTGCAAATCCGCTTCTTGCCCGCCCTGAGCGTCAAAGCGCCGCCTTCTAGGTCCTTGGATCCGAGCATGGCAGTTTCGTCGGCCAGCTTCTTTCCATTGACGCTCGCTCCGCCTTGCTGGAAGAGCCTCCTGGCCTCGCTCTTTGATGAAGCGAGCCCGGCTTCCACGAAGAGGTCGAGAGCGGGGATGCCCGAGTCCAGGCGGCAGGCTTCCACGGACACAGAAGGTATCTGGTCGAGGTCGGAACCGCCCGCGAAAGCTGCTCGGGCCGCCTTCAAGGCCCTATCGGCTTCTTCCTTGCCGTGGATGAGGGCAGTCACTTCCCAGGCGAGGCGCTCCTTGGCAGCGTTGATCTGTGCGTCTTTTCCGCGGGAAAGCTCCCGGCACTCTTGTACGGGTAGGAAGGTGAACATGAGGAGGAAACGCTCCAGGTCGGCATCTTGGATATTGCGCCAATACTGGAAGAAGTCGTAGGGACTTGTCATCTGGGGGTCGAGGAAGAGCGCGCCCTTCTCCGTCTTGCCCATTTTTTTGCCGTCAGAGGTCATCACCAAGGGGAACGTGAGTCCGAAACACTCGGCTCCCTCTACCCTTCGTATGAGCTCAATCCCCGCAACTATGTTTCCCCACTGGTCGTCGCCACCAATCTGGAGCCTGCACCCATGGCGCTTATAGAGCTGGAGGAAGTCATAGCTCTGGAGGAGCTGGTAGTTGAACTCGATGAAGGAGAGGCCAGTTTCCATGCGCATCCTATAGGCTTCGAAGGAGAGCATTCGGTTGACGGAGAAATGCCTGCCTATGTCCCTGAGAAAATCGATGTAGTTGAGATCTGCGAGCCAGTTCTTATTATTGTCTGAGAACATGGTAGACCCGTCGAAGGACATGAACTTGTCCAACTGGGCGAGGAAACGCTTCGTATTGGCGTCGATCTCCTCGTACGAGATTATTTGCCTCATGCTCGTCTTGCCTGAAGGGTCTCCGATTCGTGCCGTTCCCCCACCCATGAGGACTATGACCCGGTGCCCAGCCTCATGGAGGTGGCGCATAGCGAAATATGGTACCATGTGCCCTATGTGGAGGGATGGGCCCGTAGGATCGCAGCCCTCGTAGAGGGTTACGGGGCCCGAGTCCATGAGGTCGGAAAGACCTTGCAGGTCGGTGCACTGTTGGATGAATCCCCGCTCCTTGAGCGTTTCCAGAGCCTTGTTCATACGACACCTCGCATATCAGCGAGTATATAGGCCTCGCCGGGTGGGCCTCAATGCCCTCGATATGGTTTTTACTGCCCGAAAACACTATTTGGTTTATTTTTCCCTTGCCATGTGCTACAATAAAATGAACGAGCCAAAGCCGAGCCTTCGGGCTTGCCGCGGGTTCGTACCATGTCCGTTCAAGGAGATGTGCTATGGCGACGAATGGAAGCGCTTTGACCAAGGCCCAGCTGGTAGGTGCCCTGGCGGAGAAGACCGCCATGACGAAGAAAGACGTGAAGGCATTCTTGGACATCCTCGCGGAGGTAGCCTACAAAGAAGTGAAGAAGAACAAGAAGTTCACGCTTCCCGGCTTCGGAATACTCAAGCTGACCAAGCGCAAGGCCCGCACTGGAAGGAATCCCGCCACTGGCGCAGCTATCAAGATCCCCGCCAAAACCGCGGTCAAGTTCACCGTGGCCAAGGCCTGCAAAGAAGGGGTCCTCGGCAAGTGAACAAAAAAGGGCGCCGCATCA
>DATCUA010000334.1:0-13025 GCA_036567645.1 Rectinemataceae bacterium
GAAGACGCGTGACAAAGCCGCAATCGGGCCGGAAGTCGGGCTTGTCCTCCTTGGGGGCAACGGCCCTCGCGCTCGCCGCTTCCTTCGCGGCGGCCCTCATCCTCCTTCTCATATTCGCAGAGGACTTCCCCGCGGCCCTCAGGTATTTTTTCCTGAGTCCTCTCGGCAATACCTACTATTTGGGCAATCTCCTGGCCGCTTCGGCTCCCCTCATGCTCGGAGGGCTCGGCATAACCTTCGCGTTCGGATCGAGAAACTTCAACCTCGGGGGGGAGGGCCAGATTTACTCGGGTGCCCTGGCCGCTACGGTCCTCTGCCTCGCCCTTCCCTCACCCTCGGGCGGACTATCCATCCACCCCCTGGTCGGCCAAGCTCTGGCGGCCTTGGCCGGGGCGGGAGCCGGGGCCTGCATCGGCCTTTTTTCGGGAGCCTTGAAGCGTTTCCTCATGGTCGACGAGCTCATCTCGTCCTTCCTCGTCTCGGCCGCCCTGAGCCTGGGAGTGGACTACCTCGTGACAGGGCCATTCCAGGATCCGGGTAGCAATTTCCAGACTACCTTGGCCATAGCCCAATCCCTCAGACTGCCCCGCTTGCTACCGCCTTCACAGCTCAGTACCTCGCTGGGGCTTTCCGTAGCAGTCTGCATAGCAGCCAAGTTTTTCATGGAAAGGACGCGATGTGGCTACGAACTCAAGGTATACGGGAACAGCGGGGAGTTCGCCGCCTACATCGGCATCGATACGGGTTTGTATACACTCCTGCCCATGGGGATTTCGGGCGCCTTGCACGGCCTGGCCGGAGCCGTGATGATCCTGGGGACATACTACAAGGTGATGAAGGGGTTTTCAGCCGGCGTCGGCTGGACTGCCATAGCCGTGGCCCTGATAGCCCGCAACAAGCCTTTGGCCGTTATACCCGCAGCCCTTTTCTTCGCCTATCTGGATGCGGGAGCGAAAAGCGTGATGATTGGCTCGAATGTCAGTTCCGAGATCGTGGCCGTGATCCAGTCCGTCATATTCTTCCTCGTCACGGCATCAGTCCTCGAATCGAGGCGAGCTGGATCGAGGCGAAAGAAGCCCGGAGGAAGCGCATGAGCTTTTCCGAGGACATCCTTCCCATGCTTTCAGGTTCCCTCTCAGCCATGACGCCCCTGCTCTTTGCCGCTCTGGGGGGGCTCTTCACCGAGCTTTCGGGTTTGCTCAACATCGCTCTCGAGGGGCTCATCTCCTTGGGCGCCTTCGCGGCAGTCCTGGGGGCGCAAGCAGCCTCTTCAGCCGGCGCCTGGAGCATAGCCGCAGGGGCCGGAGCGGGAATTCTGGCTTCCCTCCTGGGCTCCCTCCTCTTCGGCCTATCGACGATCAGGCTCAAGGCGAACGAATTCATAACGGGGCTGGCTACCAATCTCCTGGCAGCGGGGCTAGGGCTGGTGCTATCTCAAAGGCTCTTCGGTACCAAGGGCGTAGTGGCATTCCAGTTCCCGAAGATACCCGTGCCGGGCGCTGCCCTCGCCGGACTCCCCGTTCTCGGCCCCCTCGTCTTCTCGCAGGACATACTCACCCTGGCATCCTGGGCGGCTGTCCTAGCGGCCTGGATACTCACGCGGCACAGCACCTTCGGCATGAGGCTGAGAGCCGCGGGATCGACGCCCGCCGCCTTGGAAGCCATAGGGCTCAGGCCGGAGACCTACAGGCTGGCCGCTATCCTTGTCTCGGGGGTTTCCTGCGGGCTGGCTGGGGCCTACCTCTCGCTCGACCTCTCCGCCTACGTGCCCAATATCAGCTCGGGACGGGGCTGGATAGCCCTTGTAGCCATTTACCTGGGATCGAAAAAACCAGCCGGCATCCTCCTCGCCTGTCTGGTCTTCGCGACGGCAGAGTCATTCTCGAATTACGCGCAGGGATTTCTCTCCGTGCCCCCGGATTTCATCCTCGCCATCCCCTACCTCGTCACGCTCGCTGCCCTGGTGGCGGGAGCCCTTGCGCGCATGGCGAGGCGCTAGAGGATGCTCGAGAGTTCGGACAAATCCTCGATCCGCTCAAAGCCCTGACCGCCGAACCTGTTGCCCTCGTCCTTGAGGATCCCCCTGCCGCCCAGGGCTTGGTAACCCCGCACGTAGCGCGGCAGATCGTCGACGAAAAGCGTCGTTTCCACGTCGAGCCCGGAGGCCTCCAACGCCTTGAGATAGGACCTGGGGTGGGGCTTGCCGACGAGGGAATTGAATCTGATGTCGTAGATGGCGGAAAAGCGGTTTTTCACTCCGAGGGCGTCAAGAACGCGCTCGGCATGCTCGAGAGGGGAATTGGTGAGGATGATCTTGTCCATGGGAAAGGAGTCGAGAAGGAGGGCGAGCCGTGGATCGGCCGAGAGGCAGTCTATCTCGTCTTCCGGGTGTATATAGGCGAAATACCGTTCAGGATCATTGAAGCCTTGCTCGAATATGAGCCACTCCAACGTTGTTCCGAAGCGGTTGACCCCTTCCCTCCGGCGAAGATTGGCTTCGGCCGGGGAAAGGCCGAGGAACTCCCCGGCGAAGGCGTTGATCCGTTCCAGGACCCGGAACTCCAGTCCTGTTCTCTCCGAATAGAGGGTGTTGTCGAGATCGAACATCAGGGCCTTGACCATCATGCGTAGTGATAGCACGGAGGGCGCCCCGGCATCAACGCGGCGCGGGGATGCAAAAGCTCCGGGTTGAACGCGGCGCGGGGAGGTAAAAGCTCCGGGTTGAACGCGGCGCGGGCATGGGTGGCTTCGGCCCGGACATTCAAGTATATTCTAGACATAGGAGATCACCATGCTTCCAATCGGCGACGACAATACCTGCCGCAGGGGTTCGGCCGTCCTCACCTGGCTCATAATCGGCATAAATGTCGCCGTGTTCGTATTCTACCAGCGCTTCGGAACCGACGCGTACAGAACCCTCTCTCTCGCGGCCGTCCCCGCCCAGTTGGCATCCATCAGGGGAATACTCAGCCTCCTGACGAGCCAGTTCGCCCATGCGGGTCTCGGCCACCTGGCGAGCAACATGCTCTTCCTCGGCATTTTCGGCGACAACGTGGAGTGCCGCCTCGGCAAGAAGCGATACCTCGCCCTCTATCTCGGATCGGGACTCTTCGGCGTTCTCGCCCACACGGCCATGGCCCTCGTCCTGGGCGGGGATGCAGCCCGAGTGCCCCTGGTGGGCGCCTCGGCGGCCATATCCGGGGTTCTTGCCTCCTACCTCGTCCTCTTCCCGGGCAATAGGGTCATAGTCCTCCTCTTCAACTTCATACCCACGGCCCTGTCGGCCTGGTTCGTCATAGGCTTCTGGTTCGTCCTCCAGGTCCTGGGCGGGCTCTTCGGCTTCGGTTCCAGCGGCGTGGCCTACCTGGCCCACATCGGCGGCTTCGCAGTTTCCTGGTTCTGGTCCAGGTCATACCGGAAAAAAGAAGCCGCTCGCTTGGAAGCCGAGAGGGCGGAACGCCTTTTACGCGGCGATTCAGGCGGCATCCGATGGTGGATCGTGGACGACGAAGACTAACACCCCATGGCCGAAAGGAACCAATCATTCGACGCCCTCGTCCTCAGAACGAGGGATAGCCCTTCGGGCGACAGGATAGTGAGCCTCCTTTGCGCCGAGTACGGTCTGGTGGATGCCTTCGTCTTCGGCGGCCCTAAAAGCCACCTGAGGTCGGCATCATCACCCTTCATCTTCGGACGGGCTTTCATCTACGCCGATCCCGTGAGGAATTACCGCAAGCTTGTCGACATGAGCCCGATCCAGGGCTTTCCCGGCCTGAGGGACAGCTACGAAAGGCTGATGGCCGCCACCACCATTTCCGAGATGATCCTCAAGACCTCGGGGTGCGGCGGGGACTTCCCAGAGATCCTCGGCCTCGCCCTGGGCTGCCTCATGACACTCGAAGGCGCCGATTCCGAAGGTTGCGAGACAGTTCTCTGCGCCTTTCTCTGGAGAACTCTGGACCTCATGGGGCTCAAGCCCGATGCGGCATCCTGCGCAAATTGCGGCAGGAGCCTCGATCCGGAAGCCTCGGGCGGGCTTTCCTACTCGCGGAAGGCCCTCGGCTTCGTCTGCCCAGCCTGCCCGGAATGGGAGCCGAGCATCGATGCTGCGGAGGCGCGAATGCTCGGGATTCTCGAATCCGCCAGGGAGGGCGAAATGCCGAGAGGGGGCGTGAAGCCGGGAGGGGGTCTTTCGATCCTCATCAGGAGCCTCGCCCAGGATGCGGCTGAGGGTCCGGTTTCGAGCCTGGCCGCATCGTGGGCCATCCAACCGCCCTATAGGGCGCCGCCCTACCAGGCGCCGGCCGATCGGGCTCGCTGAGGCGAGGCCTCGCGTCACGGGCTCCGATTCAAGTATACTGTCGTCTCGAGGACGTATATTCCACGGGAAACCCAATCGAGAGGTCGAGCATGAGAGCCGTAGATATAATTTCCCGCAAGCGCTCGGGAGCCGAACTCTCCGCAGAGGAGATAAGGTTCATGGTGCGCGGCTGCGTTACGGGGGAAGTTCCGGACTACCAGATTTCCGCCTTCCTCATGGCCATATTCTTCAGAGGGATGCTGCCGCGGGAGACAGCGACGCTCACCGAAGCAATGCTCGCATCCGGAGAGAGGATGGATCTCTCGGGCATACCCGGTCCCTTCGTAGACAAGCATTCCACAGGCGGCGTGGGCGACAAGATCTCCCTTCCCCTCGCCCCTCTGGTGGCGGCCTGCGGAGCCAAGGTGCCCATGATGTCGGGCAGGGCCCTGGGCCACACAGGGGGAACCCTGGACAAGCTGGAGTCCATACCGGGGTATCGTACCGGGCTCGATCAGGCGGCCTTCCGCGCGGGCCTCATGGCTGACGGCTTCGCCATGACGGGGCAGACGGCTTCCGTCGTGCCCGCCGACAAAAAGCTCTACGCGCTTCGGGACGTGACTGCCACGGTGGAATCTATACCCTTGATAACGGCTTCCATACTCTCCAAGAAAGTGGCGGAAGGAGCCGAATCCCTCGTATTCGACGTCAAGTGCGGGTCGGGAGCCTTTATGAAGAGCCGCGAGGACGCACGAGCCCTCGCTGCCAGCCTCGTGTCAACTGGCGAAGCGATGGGCAAGCGCATCATCGCCCTCATAACCGATATGTCGGCCCCCTTGGGCAAGAAGGTGGGCAACTTCCTCGAGATCGAGGAGACCTTGGACTGCCTCGAGGGCTCTGGACCCGAGGACGTTATGGAGCTCGTGCTCAGGCAAGGAGCCTGGATGCTCGTCGTCTCGGGGCTGGCACAAGAACTCGACCAGGGACTGGAGCTCTGCTCCAAAGCCCTCGCCTCGGGCCGGGCGAGGGATTTGTTCCTGGCGAATGTCGCTCGCCAGGGAGGAGATGTCAGGCGTATGCTCGATCTCAGGGGCACCTATCGATCTCCTCATTCGGCCCTGCTCAAGGCTCCATCCAGCGGATGGATAGGAACGATGGACGCCTACGCCATCGGCCTGGCGGGTGTGAGCCTCGGAGTGGGAAGGAACCGGACCCAGGACTCGGTCAGTCCAGACGTGGGATTCGAGTTCGACAGGATCATAGGCGAGCGCGTGGAAAAAGGCGAGACCATCGCGACCGTCTACGCCTCGGGCGATGAGGGCTTGGCTGCCGGACTCGCCTTGGCCGAATCGGCCATATCCATCGTCCCCGAGCCTCCCGCGCGACGCAGCCTCGTCATAGAGGAGATCTCCGGACGATGAAGTGGCTCAAGTCAGAGATAGACCAGGACCTCGTCCGGTCCATCGCCAAGCGGTACGGGATCGACCTGCTGAAAGCCACCATCATGGTCCGGAGGAACCTCACCAGCCCGGGGCAGATCTTGTATTTCCTCGAGGAGGACCTGAGGCACCTCAGAAACCCCTTTCTCTTCCACGGCATGGAAGACGCTGTGGACAGGATCCTGTCTGCCGCCGAGGAAGGCGAGAAAGTGCTCGTCTTCGGCGATAGCGACACCGATGGGGTGACGGCCACCACCATCATGGTCGAAGCCCTGGGGGAGGTGGGCATTTCCGCCTCCTGGAAGGTGCCAGAAGGCGAAGAGCCCTACGGGCTCAGCGCCCAGGCAGTCGACTCATTCGCCGCCGAGGGGGGAAGCCTCATAATCACCGTGGACTGCGGCATATCCAACCACGAAGAGGTTGCCCGGGCGGCGGGATTCGGGATAGACGTCATAATCTGCGACCACCACAAGCTCCAGGCCTCCGAACCCCCGGCGGCCCTCGCCGTCATAGATCCCAAGCTCGACGACTGCGGCTATACCTTCAGGGATCTCGCAGGCGCTGGAGTGGCCTTCAAGCTAGCCACGGCGCTCAGGCTCGGCCGCACGGCCCTGTACAAGCAGCCATCAGCCCTTCTGTGGCTCGGGAGCGAGCCCAGCCCCGAGGATCGGGGGCCTGAGCGGGTGCGAATCGAAGCACGTCGCCTCCGCAACCTCATCCCCTCCCAGAGCTTCCAGCGCGTCCTCGAGCCCGGCTCGTCCGAGACTTCCGAAGTCCTCGAAAGCCTGGCCTCTTTCCTTTCGGGACGTTCGGTCTTCGTCTACGGTCTAGAGGAAGCAAAAAAGCTTTTCTTTCTCCTCTTCGGCCGCTCTGCTGATCTCGAAGCCTACGACCTGTGCCCGGAAGCTTGGGCGGCCTTCCCGGAACTTGCCGGCCTCGGCATCGGAGAAGCAGGCTCGGCCCTCGGGATAGACCGGTATACCGATGCCGAGCCGAACCCCCTGGACACCATGCAGGGCATTTTCTCCGCCCTCGCCTACCAACGGGCGGGCGTCGGACAGGGTCTCTCGGCCGAGCACCTCCAGCTCGCCGCCCTAGGCACCATAGCCGACCTCATGCCTCTCAAAGACGAAAACCGCCTCATCGTGCGCAGGGGTACGGCCCTCATGGGCGGCTCGCCACGCAAGGGCCTCAGGGAACTCTTCCGCGCCCTCGGCATAGGTCCTGGTCTGAACGCTACCGAAGTGGCGTGGCAGGTGACTCCTCTGATCAACGCCGCGGGAAGGATGGGCAAGCCGGGCATAGCCCTCGGCCTCCTCATGGAAGAGGATTCTGCCCTGCGCGAAAAGGCCGCCCTCGAGCTCCAAGCCGTCAACGCCGAGCGCAAACGCCTGGGGAGCGAATCATGGGAAGCTATCTATCCCTTGGCCGGGCAGAGCTTCAGGGACAGGGACAGCCGTTGCGTCATCGTAGGCTCCCAGGCAGTCAAGCCGGGCATAACCGGCCTCATCGCTTCCAAGCTCGCCGCCGCCTTCAAGGTGCCCGCCCTCGTAGCCGCCTTCAAAGCCGACGGAAGCATCGTCGGCTCGGTACGGAGCCCGGGCGAGTTCAAAGTGGGCGGCCTCCTGGCCGCCTGCTCGAGGTTTTTCATAGACTACGGCGGACACGACGCGGCTGCGGGCTTTTCGCTCAAGGCCGAAGACTGGGGCGAGTTCGTCCGAGCGGCCGAAGCCTATCTCGATCGGGCGGACTACAGCCCCACGGAAGAATGCGTCAACGTGGACGCTGAGCTTCCCCATTCCTATCTCAAGCCGGGCATACAGGAAATCTGCAAGGCTTTCGAGCCTTACGGAGAGGATAACAGGCCCATTGTCTTCCTTGCCAAGGGTGTGCCCATCGCCGATGCTCAGATCGTGGGCAAGGCGGCCAAGAGCCACCTGAAACTCACCCTGGATTTCGGCGCCCACAAGTGGCCGGCCTTGCTCTGGGACGGGGCGGAACGCCTCGAGCGCGATTTTTCCTTCACGTCGAGGGACAGGCTCGACGTCCTCTTCAAGGTCACGATGAACCGCTGGAACGGCGAGGAGAGGCCTCAGCTCGAACTATTCGATTTGAGAAAGGCGGGATCGGAATAGGCTGCAGTCTGGTCGGCGTGGCCGACGCCTCAGAGCGCCATAGCCAGGCGCGCGGCTATGGCGGCCAGATCCAGACCGTTTACGGAAAGCATTTCCCCTACCAGATTCGAGGGCAAGGAACCAGGAAGCCCCATGGAGGCACTGTGGGCGGCGGACAAGGCTCCCGCGAGGGCGGCTATCGTGTCGGTGTCCCCGCCGGCGGAAGCGCCCATGCGCAGGCAGAGCCAGGTATCCAGAGGGCTGTAGAGGAAGATGCATAGTGCGGCTGTGGCCACATCTACCGATTCGAGCCCCGTGCCGAATACTCCATAGAGGAAGTCCACGGCCTCTTCCGGCCCCGAAAAGCCTCTGCATGCGGATTCGAAGGCTGAAAGCCGTTCGGGTAGGGATGGGCAGCAGGCTTCCCAGGGCGCCAAGGCGGCTCCCTCGGCCCAGCCCGAGCGCGCGGCCTGGTCTATGGCCAGAGGCTCTCCGCCCGCTATAGCCTCTTCCATGGCCCGGGCGTAGGCGAAGGCCGAAGCCAGAGCCTGGTAGGAATTATGGGTAGGGCGCAGACAGGAAGCCAGCCCCGGGGAGAGGGGCTGGCCCCGGGCCAGGCAGAAGAGGATGGCGGCAGGAGAGCGCATGACGCCTCCGCAGGTCGTCCCTCCCCAGCCCGCTTCAGGATCGGCCCCGGAGCGGATGGCTTCCAGGGCGGCCTTGGAGCTGGGCCCGATGTACTTCTTCTCCACGGCCCCGCTCTCTTCCACCCAGCGGAGGAGGCGGATGGCGGTGTCGCTGGCGCGTATCTTCCCGCGCAGGCAGTACTCGTCCAGAAGGGCGAGCACTTGTTCGGTGTCGTCCGTCACCCTCCCCCGCCCCAGGTCCGGATGGTTCCTGGACTCCCAGGGTTCGAGGAATCTGTCCACCATGCCGAACCGGGAGCGAATCTCGGCCCTGGTCATGAATTCAGTGGGCATGCCCAGGGCGTCGCCCAGGGCGAAGGCTTCCAGGATGGAGCGGATCGAGGCTGGGGAGAGGGCGGGAGAAGAGGCGGAGCGGGAAGGCGCGACCGACATCAGGCTGCGCCTTCCATCAGGCTGCGAATGAACTCCAGATCCCCGCGCAGTCTGGTGACGGGATCATCCAGATAAAAACGGTACAGGGGCTCGAGGGTGAGGACGCCAGAGTATCCGGTGTCGACCAGGGCCGAGCGTATGGCTTTCCAGTCGTTCTCCCCCTGGCCGGCTGGTATGTGCTTGGCTTCTCCCTTGTGGTCCGACAGATGCGTGTGCCAAGGATTCACGGCGCGAATGAACTCCGCCGGATCCTGGGCGGCTTCCACCGCCTCTGTCGTATCGACCATGGGGTGGGCGGCGGGGCCCGCTCCGAGGGAGCGTATGTATTCGAGCAGCCCCTCGGCCGTCCGCCCCGGCCCTTTGGGATTGTTCTCCACGGCAAGGGTTATGCCCGCGGCGCCGCATTCATCGCCGAGAGCCTTCAGGTTGTCCCTGATGGGCTTTTCCAGGAGTTCGCGGTAGGCCGGATCCTTCGCCGGCTCATGGGGATGGACGACAAGAACCCTGGCCTGGAGGGCCGAGCAGAGCTTTACGAGTCCGGTGCCGAAGGACCTGGCTTCCGCCGCCATCCCAGGCGACGCGTTGTAGAGAAGGGAGAACATGGCCAGGGGATAATGGACGGAGGCCACGCGCAAGCCCGATTTCTCGGCTTCCAGGGCGAAGCTCTCCCTGGACTCGGCAAAACACTGGGGCATGAGCTCGGCGAATTGGAATCCGGCCTGGGCTACGAGCTTCAAGGAATCCGAGGCCGTCCTCGGGAAGAGGGCGGCCGTCGAGAACGAGTAGGAATACGCCATCAGCCGTCTATCTCCGCCTTGAGCTCTGCCGCCGCCTTCTGCAGCGCGTTCTTGGGGGTCGCGGCTCCACGCTCGATCGTATCGATGGTCTGGGCGAGGATTTGGTCCATCGTGCCCATCTGGTCGAAATGCCAGTAGGACCAGGAGTTGTCCAGCTGATCGAAGGCGACGGCGAACATTCCGTTGCCTTCTACCGCAGCCTTGGCCTCGGGGAGGCTCAGGCCCGACTTGCGTATGGGCAGATAGCCCGTCTTCAGGGCGAAGAGAGTCTGGTTTTCCTTGCTTGCCAGGAATTTGACGAGCTTCCAGCCGGCTTCCTTCATCTTCTGGTCCTTGGAAAGGACGACGAGGACATTGCCGCCCATGGCCACCGAGGGCTTCTGGAAGTAGGGCATAGGGATGGCGCCCACGTTGAGGTTGGGATCCTTGGACCAGCGGGCAACACGGGCCGAGGTAGCCACGAGGAAGGCCAGGTTGCCGGCGAGGAACTTCTTTTCCGCGTTGGAATGCTGGCCCACGGCCATCACCTTCTCGTCCGTGAGCTTTTTCCAGAAGGTGGCCACTTCCAGGGCCTTGTCGTCATCGAAGGCGGGGGTTATCTTGCTTCCCTTCACCGTGATCACGCTGTTGCCGTTCTGGTTGAGCATGGTCTTGAAAAGCCAGCCCACGTCGGTTACGTCGAAGCCCCAGAAATCGGTACTTCCGCTTACATTGCCCTTGGCTTGGGCGGCCTTGGCCACCTGGAAGAACTCGGCCCAGGTCTTGGGAGGATTCTTGAGGCTGATGCCCGCCTTCTCGATGATCGTCTTATTGTAGTACATCACCGGGGTGGAAATGCCGTAAGGTACGGCGCAGATGCGGCCGTTGAACTTGGCGTAGTCCCAGACGCCTGGATAGATGTCGTCCTTGTTGAAATCGGCCTCGTTTATCTTGGCTTCGATGAAGAAATCGTCCCGAGCTCCCGTGTACAGGGGCCCCGCGGCCATCAAGGCCACGTCGGGAGCGGTGTTGGATACCAGGGCCGCGCTCACCTTGGTAGCCGTATCCCCATAGTTGCCCGAATACGAGTACTCGATGGTAACGTCGGGGGTGGCGGCGTCGTACTTTTCGAGAAGGGCTTTGAAAGCCTCGCCCGAGTCTCCCGATACCGCGTACCAGACCTTGAGCTTGGTCTGCGCGGTCACTGGGAAGGCGGCCGCGAAAACGGCTAGCAGAACGGCGAACAATGCCATGCGTTTCATGGAGCACCTCCTGGAAGGCCGTATTCGGACGGCCACCTCCGTATCGAACCGCGGCTAGGGCGGCTCGCTCTTTCGCCTCAGGTCTTCAGACCGGTCAGCGTAATCGACTGCACGAACTCCTTTTCCATGAGGAGATAGACGACGAGCACAGGCAAGATGGCCATGAGGGAGGCGGCCATCAGGACCTGGTACTCGGATCCGGTCTCCTGGACGAGGTATTTCAAGCCGATGGGCAGGGTTCTCAGCTTCACGTCGTTGGTGACGATGAGGGGCCACATGTACGCTTTCCAATGGGTGAGGAAGGCGAAAAGGGAAGCCGTGCCCACGGCTGTCCGTGCGTTGGGCAGGACTACCTTGGAGAAGACCCGGTAATGGCCGCAGCCGTCTATCTTAGCCGCGTCCACCAGCTCATTGGGTATGGTTTCGAAGAAAGACATAAGGAGGAGGGTGGTGAAGGCGCAGTGCAGTCCCGGGAGGATGAGACCGGTATAGGTGTCTACCATGCCGGCCCAGGCCACTATGAGGAAGAGGGGGATCACTGTCACCACCTCGGGCACGTACATGGAGCTCTGCATGAAGGTCGTGAACCTCTTCTTGCCCGGGAAGTCGAGCTTGGTGAGGGCGAAGGCGCCCATGGCCGAAATGGCAATCTGGAGGAAGGTCTGGATCCCGCCCACGACTATGGAGTTGAGGTAGAAGCGCAGAAAGGGGATCTTCTTGAAGACATCCGCGAAATTCGTCCAGTGCAGGCTTGACGGAATCCACCTGGGCGGGTAGGCGTAGACGTCGGACGAGGTTTTGAACGCCGAGAGGAGCATCCACGCGAATGGGAATATCATCGCGGCTGAGCTGACGGCGAGGAAGATCGTCACGAAGACCCTGCCCGGCTTTCTGCTCTTGCCCATGGCTATGCCGCTCCTAGTCGTAGCTCACCCTGTGGCGGCCCAGGGCGCGCTGAAGGAGGGTGAAGCCGAAGATGATGACGAAGAGGACGAGGGCTGCCGCCGAGCCCCGGCCCATCTTCCCTCGGACGAAGGACTGGTCGTAGATATAGGTGACGAGGAGAAGGGTTGACTCGAGGGGCCCGTGGTTTGGAGTCATGACGTCCACTTCGGTGAAAACCTTGAGGCAGTTGATGATCCCCATCATGACTATGAAGGATGTTACCGGCGCCAGGAGGGGGAGCTTGATCCGCCTCAGCACCTGGGCTTCGCTGGCCCCGTCTATGCGCGCCGCCTCCAGATAGGATTCGGGTATGCTCTGCAACCCGGCGAGGAAGAGGACGACGTTGTAGCCCAGGCCCTTCCACACGGAGAAGAAGATGACCGAGAGCAGGGAGGTCTTCTCGCTATAGAGCCATTTTAGGGCGGGAAGGCCCAGGGCGGACAGAATCTGGTTCAAGGGGCCTATGCCGGGATCGTAGAACCAGAGCCAGATCAGGCTGGAAGCCGTGATCGGCACAACCACAGGCGCGAAATGCGCGATGCGAAAAAACCTCCGCAGGGGGACTCTCGTATCCAGGAGGAGCGCGAGCATGAGGGCGAGGCCCGTGTCCAGCACCAGCTTCAGGGAAGTGAAGGAAGCCGTGTTGCCCAGGGCTTTCCAGAACCGGGGATCCGAGAGGACGAAGCGGAAATTCTTCCAGCCGACGAAGTCTCTCGCCGCGTTCGTCAGGCTCCAATTCGTCAGGCTCATGTAGAGCACGAATCCGACGGGGAGCACGAAAAGGAAGACAAGGGTGAGCCCGAGAGGGGCCAGGAAGACGAAAGCCGCCCTCCGCTCCTGGATCCTGCCGGGGTTCCTATCAGCCATGGAGTACCTCCACCCTCTTTCCAGGTATGCGCGCGGCGAAGGCTGCATCCTTCCTTGGAAGGAGCCCCAGCCGTTCTCCCCTGCGCAGATATGGATTGCCGTCCACGATGATGTGGGCGTCCGGCCCCAGGCCCGAGAGTTCCATGATATCCCCTGCCGAGAATATGAGCTGTGAACATGAAGCGAACTCCCCAAAGCTCTTTTCCGGAGTCCCGGCTGCCACAACGATGAAATCGAAGATGC
>DATCUA010000335.1:0-4833 GCA_036567645.1 Rectinemataceae bacterium
AAGCTCTGGAAATCGGGTAAGGTTGCCGCCGGCACAGGACTGGGCGGAAGGCTCAGAGTAGCCGATGTTCTAGCCGCGGCCTCGGCGCCCGAGAGTTCGCCCGCGCCGGCCGGTGCCAATCCGCCCGCAGGCCCGGAAATACCCGGCCCGCACGAAGATCAGCCCATAAGGGGCATCAGGAAGATAATCGCCGAAAGGATGCTCTCTTCCCTGCGCAACTCCGCCCAGATTACTCTCAACTCTAGCGCCCCGGCGGCACGCCTCCTGGCTATGCGCGCCCGCTTCAAGGCAACCGCACCGGAAAACGGATATTCGGGAATAACTATCGGGGATCTCGTCGCCTACGCCGCGGTCAGGGTTCTGGCATCCCACCCCAAGCTCAACGCCCACGTCCTGGACGGAATCCTGCGCAGCTACAGCCAGGTGCACCTGGGCATAGCCGTAGACACTCCGCGCGGCCTCATGGTGCCCACCATCAGGGACGCCGGTTCCCTGTCCCTGCGCGAATTCTCTGCCCGATCCAAAAAGCTCGCAGCCGATTGCATTTCTGGGAGCATCGCCCCCGACCTCCTTTCGGGCGGCACCTTCACCGTCACCAACCTCGGGGCCTTCGGCATCGAAAGCTTCACCCCCGTCCTCAACGAGCCCCAGACCGCCATTCTCGGCATCGACGCCATCGCCCCCTGTCCCACCCTGGACTCCGAAGGTTCCATAGGAGCCGAAATGCGCATAGGATTTTCCCTTACCGTCGACCACCGCGTGGTGGACGGAGCCGACGCCGCCCGCTACCTCAAGGATCTCGCGGACTTCGTGGCGTCTATCGACCTCGCCCTTTTAAGCTAGGAATAGGAGAACAGAGATGAAAGACTGCGACGTGTTCATAATCGGAGGAGGACCCGGAGGCTACCTTGCCGCGGAGCGCCTCGCCCATGCCGGGAAGAAAGTCGTCCTCGCCGAAGAAGCCGACCTGGGAGGCACCTGCCTCAACGCAGGCTGCGTACCCACCAAAACCCTGCTCAACTCGGCCAAGCTCTATCTCCACGCCAAGGAAGGAGCCAGGTTCGGCGTCCAGGCCGAGGGCTTATCCTACGACTGGCAGGCCATGCTCGCCTGGAAATCCGAGGTCGTGCTCAAGCTCCGCAACGCCATAGCCCTCACCGAGAAGAAGCTCGGTGTCGAAGTCCTGAAGGCCAGGGCGAACCTCCTCGGCCCCGGAAAGGTGCTGGCGGGCGAAAAGACATACGAAACTGAACATGTCATCGTAGCCACGGGCTCCAGCCCCGCCATGCCCCCTATACCCGGCCTCGCGGGCAACCCCAAGGTACTGGACTCAACTGCCCTGCTCTCCGTGCCCGAGGTGCCCAAACGCCTTTGCGTCGTCGGAGGAGGTGTGATTGGAGTAGAGTTCGCCTCCCTCTTCTCGGCGCTCGGGTCGAGCGTTGAAGTCGTCGAGATGCTCGACGAAATCGTGCCCTTCATGGACAAGGAGCTGGCCCCTGGCTTGAGGCGAGCCATGAGAGGGGTCAATTTCAACCTGGGGTGCAAGGTGGAGAGCATAGAGGGCGGAACCCTGCATTACCGAACCAAGGACGGATCCCTGGCATCCACCGAAGCCGACTGCATTCTCATGGCAGTGGGCCGCAGGCCCAGGGTCGAAGGCTGGGGCGGCAAGGAAGCGGGACTCGAGCTCTCGCCCAAGGGCGTGGTCGTGGACGACAGGATGCGTACCAACCTGCCCAAGGTCTGGGCCATAGGCGACGTCACCGGGCGGAGCCTCCTCGCGCACAGCGCCTACCGCATGGCCGAAGTGGCCACGGCATCCATCCTCGAAGGCGAGGCGGCTGCGGCCAAAGGCCAGCTCATGCGCTGGGACTATGTTCCCTGGGCTCTCTACTCCATGCCCGAAGCCGCAGGCGCCGGGCTCACCCAGGACGAGGCGGAGCGCAGAGGCTACACGGTAGCCGTCTCGAGCGTGCCATTCAGGGTGTCGGGCCGCTTCGTTGCCGAAAACGGATTCGCCGCCCCCGGCCAGGCCAAGCTCGTAGCCGACGCCGATTCGGGGAGGATCCTCGGAGTCCACCTTCTGGGAGCCTACGCCTCAGAAACCATCTGGGGAGCCTCGGCCCTCCTCGAGATGGAGATGCGGATCGAAGACCTGCGCCAGCTCGTCTTCCCCCATCCGACCGTGTCCGAAGTCCTGCGCGAAGCCGCCTGGGCCATGAAAGACTGAGAAAGACCGAGAACGACGGAATCCGGAAACCCGCGCCAAGGAGCAAGCGATGCCCAAGTCCATTCCACTAGATCCCAAAACCCTGCGCGCCAAAGGCAGGCTCGACATACCCTCCATACCCCTCAACGTCTACGAGCGTGACATAGATGCCGAGCTCGCCCGCTTCGGGGCGTCAGGCCTCAAAGCAATGCTCCGCGACATGGTCTTCGTGCGCGAATTCGAGACCATGCTCAATTCCATCAAGACCACGGGAGCCTGGAACGGCGTGGAATACACCCATAAGGGTCCCGCCCATCTCTCCATAGGCCAGGAGGCCGCCGTGGTCGGCCAGGCCGCCAGCCTCGAACCCGAGGACTATATATTCGGCTCCCACCGTAGCCACGGGGAAATCCTCTCGAAATGCTTCTCGGCCGCGCGCAAGCTTTCCCCCCAAGCCCTCCAGTCGATAATGGAAGGCTTTCTGGGCGGGGAAACCCTCAGGCACGCCGAAAAAACCCCCCACGCGACCTTGGGAGAATTAGCCGAGAGCTTCATCCTCTTCGGAACCCTGGCCGAGATATTCGCCCGCAAGGCCGGCTTCACCCGGGGCCTGGGCGGCTCCATGCACGCCTTCTTCACGCCTTTCGGCTCCATGCCCAACAACGCCATCGTGGGAGGCTCGGCCGACATAGCCGCCGGAGCCGCCCTGTACAAGCGCATCAACGGCAAGCCAGGCATAGTCGTCTCGAACATAGGCGACGCCTCCATGGGCTGCGGCCCCGTCTGGGAGGCTATGATGCTCTCATCGATGGACCAGTACCGGACCCTCTGGCCCGAGTCGGCAGGCGGGGCTCCCCCCATCCTCTTCAACTTCTTCAACAATTTCTATGGCATGGGCGGGCAGACTTTCGGCGAGACCATGGGCTACGGAGTCCTGGCCAGAGTGGGGGCAGGCGTCAATCCCGAAGCCATGCACGCCGAGCGCGTGGACGGCTACGACCCCCTGGCCGTGGCCGACGCCGTGGCCCGCAAGAAGAAGATCCTCCTCGAGGGCAGGGGACCCGTCCTCATGGACACCATCACCTACCGCATCTCGGGCCACAGTCCCTCGGACGCCTCCAGCTACCGCACCAAGGAGGAGGTGGAGCTCTGGCAGGGCCAGGACTCCATCCGCGACTACGCATCCTATCTCGCGGCGAACAAGCTGATGGGAGAGGGCGAACTCGAAGCCCTCTTCGCCGAGGTGGACGCGAGGCTCAGGTCCGTCCTCGTACTCGCTGCTTCAGACGCCGAATGCCCCCGGGTGGACGGGGCCTTTATCGAATCGGTCATGTTTTCCAACAAAAAGGCGGAACGCTTGGACATGGACAGCCCCGAGGGGAGGGCGAGGAAGCCCGTGATCCTGGGCGGACCCGAAGCCCTGGCCGAGAACCCCCGGGTAAAGTCCATAGCAGGCAAGTCCAGGAAAGCCTTCGACGCAGATGGCAAGCCCGTATCCAAGAACAAGATGTACCAGTACCGCGACGGCCTCTTCGAAGCCATGCTGCACCGCTTTTCCATCGATCCCACTATGGCGGCTTGGGGAGAGGAAAACCGGGACTGGGGAGGGGCCTTCGCCGTCTACCGCGGCCTCACCGAAGCCCTTCCCTACCCGAGGCTCTTCAACGCTTCCATCTCCGAGGGAGCCATCGTGGGCGCGGGCGTGGGCTACGCCCTCTCGGGCGGACGGGCCGTGGTCGAGCTCATGTACTGCGACTTCCTCGGCAGGGCCGGGGACGAGATATTCAACCAGGCATCCAAGTGGCAGTCCATGTCGGCCGGGCTCCTGGCCATGCCCCTGACGGTGCGCGTCTCGGTGGGCAACAAGTACGGAGCCCAGCACTCCCAGGACTGGGCGGCCCTCGTGGCCCATATCCCCGGGCTCAAGGCCTATTTCCCCGCAACTCCCTGCGATGCCAAGGGCATGCTCAACCTCGCCCTCTCCGGCACGGACCCCGTCATATTCTTCGAAAGCCAGCTCCTCTACGACATAGGCGAGCAGTTCGAAGCAGATGGGGTGCCTGTGGGGTACTACGAGACCCCCGAAGGCGAGCCGGCCATCCGCAGGCAGGGCAAGGACATCACCATAGCCACTCTGGGCGCCACCCTCTACCGGGCCATAGAGGCCGCCAAGCTCCTCGAGGAAAAATACGGCCTTTCGGCCGAGGTGATCGACCTGCGCTTCATCAACCCTCTCAAGTACGAGAAGATCCTCGAGTCGGTGAAGAAGACGGGCAGGCTCCTCCTCGCCTCGGATGCCGTCGAGCGCGGCTCCTTCCTCCACACCGTGGCTTCCACTGTCCAGACCCTGGCCTTCGACTACCTGGACGCGCCCGTGGCCGTACTCGGCTCGCGCAACTGGATAACCCCTGCCGCCGAGCAGGAAGCCCTCTTCTTCCCCCAGGCGGAATGGATAATCGACACCATACACGAGCGCATCCTCCCCCTGCCCGGGCACAGCACCGCTTCCAACCAGACACCGGGCGAGATCTTGCGGCGCGCCCGGCTGGGGGTCTAGGTGGAAGGCCTGTTCGAGGGCTCACGGGTCAACGAGTTCCGGGCCAGCCCCGAGGAGAGGCTCCAGG
>DATCUA010000336.1:0-1622 GCA_036567645.1 Rectinemataceae bacterium
GTTACGAGCTTGTAAGGCTTTTTCGCCTGCGCGGCTTTCAAGGCTTCCCTGAGAGCTTCTTCCCGGGGAAGATCGCCTAGGGCAGAAGGCAGAATGTCGACCTCGGCTCCGTGGACGCGAAGGACATCGGCCATGCGGTCGCTGAAATACCCGGCGTTGACGACAAGAGCCCTGTCTCCCGGCTCCACCAGATTGGCCACGGCCAGCTCCATGGCCAAAGTGCCTGAACCAGCCACTGCGAAGGGCTGGCCGGCTGGAGCGAGCCACACCTGCCGCATGCGGGCCAAGGCCCGCCCGAACTCGGCTATGAAGACGGGATCGACATGGCTCAACGTGGGTTTGGATCCTTCGGCAAGCACCTCGGCCGAAAACTCGATCGGGCCGGGGATCATAAGCAGGCGTCGGCCTTTCATGCGGCTCTCCTTTTCAGCCCTGCGAGGGCTATGGGCATATGCTGTCGGGCGCGCCGGAAACACGGCGCCAAGTACGGTATCGCACCGCGTTCGGCGCCTGGGCGGGGCGCAGGTTACCGAACGCATGGACGATTCTACACCGGAACCGCGCATCTGTCATGGGAGCCTGGATTCGGAGCGGCGCGCCAAAGCGCGGCGACGCTCGGCCCTGCGCGCAAAAGCACGGCGTCGCATAGCAGAGGCGTCGCAAAGCCGCGGACCTTTCAGGCCTTCGCCGAAGCCTCGGTATGCGGTTCGATGTGGATAGTAGCCTCCATGGACAGCTTGGAACGAATTTCGTTTTCGAAGGCGGATGCGATCTCATGTGCCCTCTGCAGTTCCATGCCGCCTGAGAGCCGCATATGCAGGGTGATCTCTTGATGGTCGCCATACCTGTGCACATGGATATGGTGGATGCCGTTTCCCGGCCCTAAAACCGAGGAAGCCAGCTCCTGGAGTCTCTCTGCTGTCTTGGCATCGAGCTTTTCGCCCATCAGGGTGTCCACGGCCTCTCGCACTATGGAAAGAGCCGCGTAGAATATGAGAAGCGATACGCCTATGCCGAGCACGCCGTCTATCCACCACCAGCGCTTGCCGAACAGGGCTCCCGCTATTATGAGGGCGGAGGCCAGGGCGTCCGACCTGTGGTGCCAGCCGTCGGCTACGAGGGATTGGGAGTCGGTTTTCTTCCCTGCCCAGAACGAAAACCGCGCCAAGGCTTCTTTGGCGATGATGGAGATGCCGAAGACGATTATCGCCCCCATGCCAAATTCCACGGATCGATGGTCTCTGAGCTGGAGATAAGCTTCTTTCAAGAAGCTGGCGCCGACCACGCCCAGGAGGGTGCCGATCACCACGGAGGCTACCAGCTCGGCCCGGCCATGGCCGAAAGGATGATCCTCGTCACCGGGCTTTCCGGAAATCCAGAAGCCCAGGATCACAACGAGGGACGTAAGGGTGTCGGAAAGCGTATGCCATGCGTCGGCCATCATGGCCACCGACCCTGCCGCCGCGCCGACCCATACCTTGAATCCGAACAAGACCGTGTTCACTACCGACGAAAGAATCCCCTCGAGGAATCCCAAGCGCCGCTTCCGGTAGTCCATACCGCGCCTCCTGTTGTATGAAAGGGATCCAGGGTATAAAAAAACCCGCCGGACCCATGATCAG